>JACRAL010000007.1 GCA_016213435.1 Bacteroidota bacterium | reverse complement strand
ACAGTTGGTGCGCATACAAATGAATCGGTCATACGCGAATATGTGAAAAAACAGGGTCATGAAAAAGAGTACAAAAAAATCCATTTTAGTCAATTGCGGTTATTTTGATGCCTCGCAGCTCTGCTGCGAGGTAGTTCACTTGTAAGATTATTTTTTAATTGATCGTTCGGAGTAAGAAAATATTTTTTCATTGCCATTCTTGTAAAGAATAATACGAATGTATACTGAACCAAGAGCGCAGAGAATGTTATTGGTCATTAGTGAGGGTGATTTCTGTCAGTCTTTTTTTTTGTCAATTTTTATGAGAACTATATAAGGCAAAAAAAAGCGCGGCAAGTTGCCGCGCTTTTAAAACCAGTGTTTGACAGGTTACCTGCTTACCTGAATTTTCTTTGTTATAAAGTTTCCCTCCATATTCAGTTTGACAAAATATAACCCTTCAGGATAATTACCTACCTGAAGTTGTATTGTTTCCGATTGGGGTTCTGCTTTATAGATAATTTCCCCTAGAATGTTAACTACTTCTATTCTGTCAATTTTAAAGCCACTCACTTTTACCGTAATAGATTCACGGGCAGGAACCGGGTAAATGTGAACATCGGCATTAACATCGATAGATTTAATACCCGTTACTGCCGTTACCGTGAATATGCCGGAAGTTACACATCCATTAGCATCTGTAATAGTAACAATATATACACCAGGATTAACTCCTGATATATCTTCTGTTACTGCATTATTAGACCAGCTATAGGTATAAGGAGATGTTCCCCCTGTCGTTGTTATGTCTATCGCGCCGTCAACGGATGAACTATTTGTTGCGCTGGTGATAACACCGTTAACAATAATCGCATTAGCAGGTTGAGTAATAACAAATCCAACTGCTGCTGCACATCCGTTAGCATCAGTAACTGTTAGAGAGTAAGTGCCACCTTGTAAATTAAAAACATCTTCTGTAATTGCTCCATTAGACCATGAAAAATGATAAGGGACTGTGCCACCTGTAACGGTTATATCAACCACTCCATCATTTCCGCCTGCACATGTTACATCGTAGATAGAAGATCTTGCAGTAATTAAGATTGGTTCTTTAATTTCTGCAACGGTTGTTTTTGTGCATCCCGAAGCATCTTTTACAAATACAGTATAGTGACCTCCTGGCAATCCTGAAAATAAATTTGATGACTGATAAGTTGTTCCATCTAATGAATAAGTCAATGTGCCTGTGCCACCTACGGCAACTGCATATAATGAACCGTTGTTTGCTCCATGACATGTAACGTGTAGAACTCCAACATTATATATAACAATTGGTGAAGGTTGGGTAACCATAACTGCCGAATGACCTATACATCCTCCTGCGTCTTTTGTATAGGCTGTATACGCCCCTGCAGTAATATTACTAAACACATTACTAGATTGAAAAATACTTCCATTCAAACTATAAGCAAGTGTACCTGAACCCCCTCCTGCTGTAATCGTAACACTGCCATTATTACCTCCGCTGCATGTAACATTAGTATGGGCAGTGTTTACAATAATTGCTGAAGGCTGGGTGAGCGCTAGGGTATAGCTGCTTGAACACCCTACCCCATCTTTCACAATGATCGTATGCCCACCGGCAGATATGTTTGTAAAATTGATTGATGATTGCCAAGAGGAACCATCCAAACTATATAACAATGTACCCGATCCTCCTGTTACAGAAGCAACAGTAATAGTTCCGTTATCACCATCATAACAAGATACATTGGTATGATTTACGGTTTGAAATACAGGACCATCAGAATTTGTTACATAGGCTTGAAACAGATTTTCGCAAGCTGAACCATCTTTGGCAAGAACAATATATGAACTATCTACAAGACCGGTGAACGAGCCGGAAGTAAACCAATTTATTCCATTCAGACTATATTGATATCCAGATCCGGAACCACCACTCGCAGCAATCAATATATTGCCATTGGCATTTCCGCAGATTGAATTACCAACAGTAACACTTGATATAATAGCAGCAGGTTGAGCAATCGTAGCAGTAGTAGTTACTGAACACTCTTTATTATCTACAACATGAATAGCATAAATTCCTGCAGCAAGGTCTGAAAAATCACCTGTAGGATAATAATTTTCACCATCAATACTATAAGAATATTCTGGTGTTCCACCCGCTGCTGTTACGATAACAGCACCATCGGAGGAACCATTGCAGGAAGCATTCGTAATCGCAATGCCTGGACTAATAACAGTAGGTTGAGCTACAATAGCAGTTGTTGTTGCCATACAGTTTGCGACATCTTTTACATAAACAGTATAAGTGCCTGCAACCAATCCGCTAAATGTGCCGGAGGCCTGATAATTCGTTCCATTGATACTATATGAAGGCGTGCCTGTTCCTCCAGTTGTAGATGTAACAGTTATCTTTCCATCATTACCTCCGTAGCAAGAAACATTACTTGATGATGCTGTTATAGCAATTTGCGGAGGGGATAGCAGGGTTACTGTTTTTATATCCATACAACCCGGCACATCTTTTACATATACATTGTATACGCCTGCTGAAAGATTGTTAAATGTTCCGCTGACTTGATAATTAGTGCCAGTAATACTATATTGAGATGTAGCACTTCCACCTGTACTTGAAACCACTATTGATCCATCATGTCCATTATTGCAGCTGACTTGAGAGAATGAATTTACAATAAGAGAGGGTCCACCCAAATCATTTACTATTACATTCGTTGTTTTCGTGCAGCTGTTTGCATCTTTTGCATAAATAATATATCCACCAGCATAAATATTAGTGAATGAGCCGCTTATTTGCCATGATGACCCATTTGTACTATATTGTAATGTACCTACGCCACCGTTTGCCGATGCCAACAAAGCTCCGTCAGAATTTCCGCAACTTGCATTTGTTGTTGAGGTAGATGAAAAAACTATGGGACTAGGTTGTGTGATTGATGCAGTAGTTGTTTTTATACAATTTAATAAATCTTTTACATAAAGTGTATAAGTTCCAGCTGAGAGACTTGAAAATGTTGCACTTGACTGGTAAGTTTCCCCATCAAGACTATATTTATAAGGAGAAGCTCCGCCAGATGCAGAAACTAAAATACTTCCATTAGCTAGACCATTGCAGGTTACACTGGAAGTAGAAGAAACGGCTAGAGCAAGACCTGCAGAAACTTGTGTAGTGTAGGTAGAAGTACAAGTGTTATTCCATCCGTCAAGCGTAGCGGTTAACGATATGGTGTATACCCCTGCAACTGTGTAGGTATGTGATGGATTAACAGCGTGTGACACCGGAGAACCATCACCAAAATCCCATGAATATAAATATTCCGATCCACCATAATTTGATAATTCAATAGTGTTAAACATACTATCTGTTGACATCTCTGTGAGATTAGTGAAACTAACCGGAGATACTAAGTTTGTACAACTTGCACTAACAGAAAAACCAGGTAATATGTAGTGTTTCATATTGGGGATAATATAAAAATCACCATCCTTGCTGAAGTTGCTCATGGCGCTGCTCCAATTGAAACCGGTTGAGGTGCCGGCAAGCGAAGCAAGATCTTCGCCTTTTCCTTCCCCATTTCCATTGTATCCAATTTGAAATGTTGTAACTAATGGAATGCCACTAGTGATTTCTACAGAAGTTGCGAAATTTGAACTAACTGAAACTCCGCTTTCCGAAAAGGAAATATCTTTATATCCTCTCAGATTATCAATGAACGTCCATATAAAAAATTTAGTCGCGATGCTGCTTGTTGGACGACCGCTTGCATCTACATTGTAAACTTTGCTTGCCAGATTCACGCCAAATAAATTTGGCGAATAGCCATAAATCCGAACACCCATCACTCTGCCTGGACCAGAATAACGATAGGTTTGTGCAGCATTTTCTTCTGTGCCCTTCGTGAGGGTGAATGCTCCCGCTGCCGAGACGTTTTTTGATTGCGGATAGCCGTTTCTGTCGTTGCACGATGTTTGAGCATTCGTGAACAACTGGCTCGCAAACAATGCCATTGTTAATAATGTAAT
Source organism: Bacteroidota bacterium (assembly GCA_016213435.1). GTDB lineage: Bacteria > Bacteroidota > Bacteroidia > Palsa-948 > Palsa-948 > Palsa-948. The sequence continues at coordinate 56,510 of JACRAL010000007.1, read as the reverse complement.
CTTTTTCATACTTCTAAATATTTATTAATTAATGTTTTTTTTTAGCTGTCAGGTTGCTATCCTTCTCAATCAAAAATTAATTTAATTAAGACAGGGCAAATCTATGTTGAGCTGAAAGTGAGAACAATTGATTTAGTCACTGGATACTTTGATATTTATCAAACACAATTTTTTTTCCTCCAGCTTCTTTTGTTTTAAAATGGCGAACCCATTTCATTGGCGAAAAATTAAAAACAGAGACGGGTTATTACACCCGTCTCCGGAAAGGATAGTTTAGTGCTTGTTACGACAGTTATTCTATACCAATCTTTCTAACTGCATCTATATTTTGGTCAAGGTAACAGTTTTTATTCTGCGTTTCGAATCAGAAGTTTCACGCCTTTTAAAACGTTTAGTTCTTCCGCCCTTCTTAACCGACATAGATTCAACTAAGACAATACAAAGGTATTTTGAACACAAGAGGAAAGCAATAGCATTGATCATTAAGATAGGTGATTTTTATCACTGCTATTTTTATTATTAATATATAAATTCGAAAATTATTATTTAGAGACTTAATATAACATACAAAATGAAACAGAAAATAATTTTTCCGACTCTGCTAATCGTCATAACATTAGGTCTGATTGGATTTAGACTTTACCAGTCATCACTTGGTCCGCACGGAGGAACTGTTAAGCATGCTGGAAATTATAATATTGAGATGAAGAATCCTTATGGGAATTTTTATGCATATCTGCTTGATAAAAAATTAAAACCCATTAGCAATAAGGGAGTTTCATGTGAAGTAAAATTCTTTTTTTCTGACAATACCAATACGGATGCTGTTTTAAAACCGCAGGGGGATGATGCGTTTTTTGCCGAAACCATGTTTCAGTACCAATCCTGCAGGATTACTTTTAATGTTTTTGGGAACGTAGTATCGGCACAATTCTCAAATGAAACGCCAATGGTTCAGAAAGTAAAAAAGTGAAAATAAAATACTTGACGTATAACGTCTTGTTGATATTTTTAAAATTAAATTACAGGGTGCAATAGATAGGTCTGTCTTATTGGAGTTACTTTGATATTGTTAGTGATCCCGTTAATATGAGCAATGTTTTCAACCATGCTTCGAGCTGCATTCTTCTGAAATTCCCAATCAACTTCTCCCTCCAGCGTGAGCCATCTGTCAATGATTTTTATCCGTATTTTGTTTTTACGTACAGAGTTGTGCCATTTCAATGCTTTTGCAGCAGATGATTTAAGTTGTGCGTCTTTATTGTCTTTTAATTTGTTCATGGTTTTATATATTTTATATTAAAGCTGACTTTTTTTGAAACAATAATATCTGGGTTTTTATTTTTAGAAATGACTAAAGTTAAATGCGAAGGTGATCGTTCTTGAATTTGATTGCTACTATTCATGCTGCATTTTTATGTTGTTTTTCATTTATTTTCTGAGTCGATATCTTCCTTGAAGTTTGTCGATTAAATTTTTGTAACATATAAACAATGTTAGTCAATAAGTTTCTGGGAATAAATCGGATCATAAATACAATCAATGAATTTAAAATGCCGGGAATAGCTACGGTCTTTCTTTTTAACATTGCTCTGTACCCATAGCCGGCTACTTCGTCAGCAGATGCCAATTGACTCCATCTAGAGAGCCAGGAGTTTTCGCTTCCTACTCTGGTTTGAAAATATGTTTTGGTTGGTCCCGGACAAAGTGCTGTAACTGAAACACCGGTACCTTTTAATTCACGAGCAATTGATTGTGAAAAAGAGAGTACGTATGCTTTGGATGCATAATACACTGCCATCAGAGGTCCGGGCTGGAAAGCAGCCAAGGAAGCAATGTTTAGTATATATCCATTTTTTCTTGAGATCATTTCATTGATGAATAATTTTGTGAAATCCGTCAACGCTATAATGTTGAGTTGCAGCATAGTGAAATTCTTTTCCTTGGATAGGTGTCTGAATTCGCCAAATGCACCAATACCTGCATTATTAATCAGAATATCAATTTGTATTTTTCTATTTTTTATTTCATTAAATATTTCTTCAACGGCTCCGTGTGTGCTCAAGTCTTTTGAAATAGTAATTACATTCACTTCTGGTATCTTTTCTAATTCTTTCCCGGCTTCCAGAAGTACTGATTCATTCATGTTAATAATGACAATTGTTTCGCAATCCAAGGCAGCATTTTTTGCCAATTCAAATCCGATTCCTCTTGCCCCTCCGGTTATTAACGCGCCTGTAAATTTCTTAACTGACATAGGTGATGATTTTGAAAACATGTAACTGAAAGCAAAATTATTGCTTAACTAATTTTTAGCCATGATGTGAATCAAAATTCAACTTGATGATTATCATTTAAAAATCATTATCAATAAACAATCTTTGTTTAATAAAAAATTAAATTAATCTCCATGAGAATAGACATTCAATATTTAAATACAGAACCCGATTGGGATACAAAAAAATATATTACTGAAAAACTTAATAAGTTTCAGTCTAATTACAATTGGATCATTGACGTAGATGTTTATTTGGAGAATGAAAACAACGATCATAATAATAGTAAAGTAGTTGAGTTGAAAGTAATGGTGCCGGGTGACACTTTGTTTGCTGAATCCATGTCAGAGAATTTCCATCAGGCCGCAAAGCAGGCTTTGCAATCTATGGGAAGACAGCTGAAAAAATACAATATGAGAAATAAATCTCCGCATCTAGAGAGAAAAACGTTTCATAAAATATCTTCTGCGTTGTAATAATGAAATGACATGTAGTTATGATCCGAAAACTTGTATCGGGAAAATACCGCCTCTACTCTAAAAAAATAAATTCTAAAACTAAAAAACGAAGAAATCTCGGGACTTTTAAATCGCTGTCAGTGGCAAAAAAACATGAACGAGAAATCCAATATTTTAAACGCGTAGGCTGAACCTGTTTTTTTTAATTTGTACTGTTGAAAAGAAACCACGATGATAATTTTTAAGCTATCATCGTGATTGTATTTGTTTAAATTTCATTTAAAGAGCAGCAGATCTTTTTCTTTTCGGTTCGTTGTAACGGTCAGAAAGCGCTTTAATAGTTTTTGCAATGCTTTCTCCATGATCTGTTAAAGTTCCAAGATTAGTAGTTCCATTGTCAGACTGAGAGAGCAGGTTGTGTATGGAAAGTACTCCTAACAGTTTTCCTTGACTGTCAGTTACAGGGATTCTCCCGATTTTGCTGGTTCGCATCTCGCGCAGAGCGGTGTTTATATCATCATCAGCATTTACGGAATGTACTTTTGATGACATAATTTTTCTCACAGGAAGTTTTGAAGGTGAGGTGGCTAGTTTTTTTGCAAGTGAGAGTGCAATGTCACGATCTGTGATCATTCCTACCACTTTTTTGTTTTTGTCAATCACCGGTAATGCACCACAATTACCTGACTTCATGGTTTTGACTGCATTGTGCAGTTGTGTTTCCGGACTGCAATACTTCAGCGAGTTTACAGTCATAATCTCTTTTACTTTCATTGGTTGTTTGTTTAAATGGTTGAACATTGATATTTATAACTGCAAATGAATAACACTTCATTCTGATGCGAAATAAAAATGATCACTTGGAAGATTGATAGTTATCACGATTATTGCTTAAGCTCATGTTTAAATAAAATGAGATTTTGAATAATTAATAAGTGTGAATATGTGTGATAACAATCAAGCATATAACTAATACAACTTATTTATCTGATATATTCACAATATACATTTGTGCTTGAATAAAAAACTCTTCCTTAAAAAAACATGAAATGAAATGAGAAAGAGTTATTCGAACGAAGGTTTACCTAATACTTTTCAATCTTCTTTTGCCAGATTAGGAATATCGTAAAAAGTTATTTGTTTTTTTTGTAAATATGAATAATGTTAAAAAAGGAAACAAATCATGTGTTTTTTGCAGTTGTTATAAGTATTGATATTCTGGTAATTATGATTTCTATTAATAAAGAGAGTTTATCAGCAGTTTAGTAAAATCATTCCCTCTCTTCAATAATATTTTGATAACAATCACTTATTTATCAGATTCATATCATCGGTGCTGCAGAAGAATTGATTTATTCTTGTCATGAGTTAGTTATGAAACTATGAAAACTGTTTTTAAAATATTATTAGCTACTGATTATTCACAGTCGGTACAGAGCGCAGAATATTATGCGGTTCGTTTTTCAGAATTTACTAATTCTGAATTAACAATGCTTCATGTATACGCACCCTATTTGGCAGGAGATATTACTGATCATTATAATAATATGGTGTTTCAGGATATAATAGAAGTAGAACATAGTAGAATACAAATGCATAGTTTAAATTTAATGCGTTCAATTGTGAAATCTGCCAATAATTTTAAAATGAATACCATTGAAATAGAAGGTAAAGCATCAGAAGAAATTATAAAAGAGGCGGATAAAATGCAAGCTGATTTTATCGTCATGGGAACCCATGGGGAAACGGGTTTTATAAACAGAACATTTGGTAATCACACATGGGAAGTTCTTTATCATTCAAATGTTCCCGTGTTAGTTGTTCCTCAAAGTGCATTATTTCGGAAGTGGAAAAATATTGTTTTTGCAACGGATTACAGGGAAGGAGAGTTGCCGGTAGTTAAATTTCTTTCTCAAATGGCAAAAATGTTTGATTCAGATCTTACCATTCTTCATATTTCAAACTTTGCGCTTCTGAAAGAATTAGAGATAATATTATTTGACACTTTCAGTAAGGAAGTGAAGCAAAATATTTCCTATTCAAAAATATTTTTCAGAATGCTGAGAGGTAATGAAATCTCGGAAGGATTGAACCGATTCTGTATGGATCATGATATAGAGCTGCTTGTTATGTCTCCTCAGAAAAAAACACTTTTTGAAAAGATATTCAGTCCTGACCACAGTATTACAAAAAGAATGAGCTATCAAACAAAAGTAACATTGATGGCTATTCCTGATTATTACTGTCATGAAAAATAATGCATTTTTGAAAGTATTTTTATGTGTAGTTTTTCGATATAAATAAATTAACTTAAACTGTAAATGAGCGAATATTTAATTCAACTTACGTTAAGAGCCTGTTTAAATTTTATTCAACAATAATTTTATAGCTGATAATTTGACCATGGTTTCGGAAGATTCTGCCAATAACTCATAATTTCTGCATAATCTTCTGTCATTGTCAAACCAAGAAAAAGTTCGCTCGATCACCCACCTTTTATGTACGGGCTTAAAATTAGAGGATTCATTGTCTGTTCTCATTACTACATTGATTATGTAACCATAAATTTTCTTGACCTGTTCTGCTAACTCTCCCCTATATCCTCCATCTGCAATAATTACTTTAATACTTGATAAGCATTCTTTAATAATCCGCATCAATAAAAGAGCCGCTTTGCTATCATGTATATTGGCTACACATACCATGATGGCAATTAAAAAACCATTCTTATCTACAATCACATGACGTTTAATGCCCTTTATCTTTTTGTTGCCATCAATACCATTTAGGGATCTGTTATTACCCCAACGAACGCTTTGGCTATCCATAATGCCAAGACTTGCTTCTGCCTTTTGCCCCATCTTCACTCTAACTTTATTGCGCAATGTTTCCAATATCAAATCGTACAACTCTAAAGAAGCCCATTTACTATAGTAGTAGTAAACTAGTTGCCATTTCGGAAAATTACTTGGAAGTAAACGCCATTGGCAACCCGTCTTTACAACATAGTGGATCGCATTCCATATTGTCCGTAAATCATACTTCCGTTTTCTTTCCTTTTCATTCAAAGAACTTTTAATAAATTGCCACTGGGTTTCGGTTAAATCGGTTGAGTACATTTTTTTGAGGTTTTGGTGAACATCAAATAAAATGGTTGATCCAATCGATTTTAACCTGCCCTTATTAATTATCTTAACATAAATTTAAACAGGCTCTAAGAAGAAAAAAATAATTTTATTATGATAAATAAAAAAAACAAATCAGCCAAAATCCCCAGAGATCCCTAAAAAACCATCCGAACCTCCGTTTACGAAACCTAAAGAGCCAGTAATTAAACCCGAGGAAATTCCAGTTAGAAACCCAGAGGGAAATCCTTTGCCGCTTCCAGAAGCGCCCCCTTTGCCACGCAAATGATGTTAAAATAATTCACTGCCATTTGCTGTGTCATAGGCGCGAAAAACAAGAAGCGGAACATGGGTGTGATTAAACATCTCCATTGTTATTCCCGGTGTAAATAATTTTTCAATTATATCTTTTTTTCTCATAGATACAGCAAGCATATCTGCTTTATTCTTTTTTACAACATCTTCAAGCGCTTCAGAGACATTTTTTTTGCTTTCTACAAGCTGAAAATAGATGTTTGGATTTTTTACTGTTTTTTTTACTTTGCTTGCAAACCAGTCCAGCATATCTTGTTCACAGCAATCGTTGCACTCACCATCTTTCATGTGCACAACAATTATCTTTGAAGAAAAAGCTTTTCCGATAGATGATAAGAACTTAGCAGCAGCCAGATCGCTATCGTGATAATCAGTTGCCAAAACAGTGGTATGGATTTTATTTCTTAAAGTAGTTTTATCCGGAATAACCAGTACTGGCAGTGCACTGTTTTTAACAACCTGACTTGCTACGCTTCCTGTAATAATCTTTTTTATTCCGCTTGGTCTTTTTGTCCCCATAATGATTATTTCAGCTTTTTTATTTTCAGCAATTTCCAGAATTTCATTAGCTGAGATTCCCTCAACCATCAAAGAAGTACATTTAACTTTAGTTTTGTTTCTTACTTCTTTAGCCCATTTTTCTAATTTTTTCTCTGTAAAATCCCACTCTGTTTCTTGAGAGATCCCCGGCATGGTATTTTCAATTTCGTTATAAGATTCAACGAGTGAAGCATTATGTACATGCAATAGAATGATCTGGCATTTCATTTTATTCGCTATCAATACTGCTGAATTGAGAGCTATGTGTGAGTTTTCTGAAAAATCTACAGGAACAAGTATTGTTTTCATTGGTCTCGGTTGAGCGACTGTTTATTTTTAATTCTTTAATTGCCCATGCTAATAAAATGATATCATTCATGCTATTTTTTCCCAATATGCGAGGAATAATAGCCAAAGAAAAATTAACGATTGTTAGATAAATTCTTCAATAAGTAAATAAATAAGTCTTTCTTTTCTTTCTTATGGAGATTTTCGTCTAATATGATAGTATTGTTATTTTATCCGATAAAGGTATCCTTAATAGTATAATTTTTAAATGACGGTTTTCAAATCCCGATATGATAAATATCATTATTCTGTTATGAAAAAAGAAAATACCTTTATCCAAATACATATTTTAATCGTTTTAATGAGCAAAACATTCCAAAAGGAGGTGACTGTATTTGTTGCTTTTGCAGCTCTACTAATTGTTATTGTTTTTGCTTCTATTCCTTTTGGTATTTCAGGAGAAGCTCCTTACTCATTGTTAGTGTTGGTCACACTTTGGATTCCCAACAAAAAATACACTTATGTTGTCGGAATTGTAACAAGTATTTTGGCTGTTGTAGATATTTATAGGAATTCGATAATTACCACTACTTCTTTTGAATTAATTTCTGTATTAACTACCATGTTCGTTGTATTGCGTTATAAAAAGATAGAAGAGTCTGCAAAAAGAAATAGCGAAAAAATGGACGCAATATTTCAATATGCTGCCGAAGGGATTCTTATCACCAATCAGAAAGGAGAAATTATTTTACTTAACCCAAAAGCAGAAAAAATGTTTGGATATAAACAGGACGAACTAATCGGGGAAAAAATTGAAAAACTAATGCCTGACAAGTATGATAAATTGCATGTTTATCATCGCGACCAATATTTTCATACTCCGCATGCCCGCTCGATGGGACAGGGAATGACATTTTTTGCAAAGAGAAAAGACGGTAGTGAATTCCCTCTCGAAGTCAGTTTGAACCATTTTATTGATAAGGAAGGGAAATTTGCAATTGCTTTTTTAACTGACATTACGGAAAGAAAAAAACTGGATGATGCTCTCCTGAAGGAAAAGGAACTCACGCAGCGCTATCTTGATATTGCACCGGTGATTTTTGTTGTTGTTGATAGAGATCAAAAAGTAGTGCATATCAATAAAGCAGGATGCTATTTGCTCGGCTATAACGAAGAAGAGATAATAGGGAAGAACTGGTTTGAGAGCTTTCTTCCGCAGGAGGGAAGAGATGCGGCTAAATTATTTTTTAAAGAAATGATGCCTGGAGAACACAAAATTGTAAGTTTCTATGAAAGTACTATCATCACAAAAGAAGGAACCCATCGATTGATATCCTGGAAAAATTCTTTTGTTTATGATGAAGCAGAAAATATTGTCTCAACTTTAAGTTCTGGAGAAGATATAACCGAGAAAAGAAAGCAGGAAGAAGTTATTCGCAAAGCCAGCCGCGAGCTTGTTCAATATTCGATTGCGCTGGAATCTTCCAATAAAGAGTTAGAACAGTTTGCTTATGTTGCTTCTCATGACTTGCAGGAACCTTTGAGGAAAATAAGATCCTTTGGAAAACGGCTGAAAATCAAAGAAGTTGAAAAATTAAGTGCGGAGGGAAAAAATTACGTTGAAAGAATGAACAATGCTGCCTTGCGCATGCAAAACCTCATTAATGACCTGCTTGCTTTTTCACGCATTACAACAAAAGCTCATCCATTTGCAAAAGTTGATTTGAACAAAATACTTTCGGAGGTGCTGTCTGACATGGAAGTAACTATAGAAAAACACAATGCTAAAATAGAAATAGACAAACTTCCCTTCATTGATGCAGATGCCACCCAAATGCATCAGCTTTTCCAAAATCTTATTTCTAATTCCTGCAAATTCAGCAGAGAGAATGTTGCGACATATATTCGCATCTTCAGCAAAACGACCGACAATAATACAATACAACTTTTCTTTGAAGACAATGGGATTGGTTTTGAGGAGAAATACTTCGAAAATATTTTTAACATTTTTGAACGCCTTGGAGGTTATAAATACGAAGGATCAGGAATAGGGCTTGCTGTATGCAAAAAAATCGCGCAGCGGCATGGTGGAGAGATCACAGCACAAAGTCAACTTGGGAAAGGAACAACTTTCATTGTGAGCTTACCGGCTAAACAATTAACTTTAATGAATATTCAGGAAACCATGAAAAATGAGAATTAAATTAAAATTTCCTTTCACTTATTGAATTTTATGCATGTATAAAGATTCAAAAATATTACTGATTGATGATGACGAAGAAGATTTCCTTCTTACAAGAGATGTAATCAGTCAAATTCAGAACAAGAGATATCATTTGGATTGGAGTTCTAATTATGATGAAGGAAAAAAACAAATTTTTAAGAATGAACATGACGTGTATCTCATCGATTATCGTCTCGGCAACTCGGTAGGGCTGGAACTAATTAGAGAAGCTATTGCAGAAGGGATTGATACACCTTTGATTGTTCTCACGGGAGTGAAAGATTCTCAAATAGATGAAGAATCGGAGAAGGCAGGCGCTGCAGATTATCTTGTAAAAGGGGAGCTTACTCCTGAACTCCTTGACCGCTCCATACGATATTGCATTGCCCATGCAAAAATACTTAAGCAGATCAGGGAATTAAATATTGAGTTGGAAAAAAGAGTCGAGCGGAGAACCGAAGCGCTTGCCACTGCTATACATGAATTGGCAAATTCACAGCAGCACTTACAAAAAACGCTTTCAAGGGAAAGGGAATTGAATGAATTAAAATCTCGTTTTGTCACCACCGCTTCGCACGAGTTCCGAACACCCCTTGCAACTATTTTATCTTCAATCTCTTTGGTTGCACACTATGACAGAGAATATGATTCAGATAAACGCCTGAAACATATTAATAGAATAAAATCTGCCATTGCTAATCTCACCGAAATATTGAATGATTTTCTCTCGATCGGAAAATTAGAAGAAGGGTTGGTGAGAAATAATCCGGAAGAGTTTGAAATTGTTTCATTTTCTAAAACTATTGTGAATGAGCTAAAAAACATCACAAAGGAGAATCAACAGATTATTCTTTCTCACAATACAGAAAATGTTTCAGTAGTGCTTGACAAGCAGCTTCTGAAAAACATTGTGATTAATCTTCTTTCTAATGCTATTAAATATTCTCCTGCAGGAAAAAATATTGAATTTAAAACAGCTATTTCTGAAAAATTACTTCTGATAAATATAATTGACAGGGGGATAGGAATTCCGGAAGAGGATCAGAAACATTTATTTGAGCGATTCTTTAGGGCAAAAAATTCAACCAACATACAGGGTACAGGACTTGGATTAAATATTGTAAAAAAATATGTTGACTTGATGGAAGGAAAAATTTCTTTTATAAGCGCAGTAAATGAAGGGGCAACCTTTACTGTTAGTCTTCCTTTAAGAAAGAAAGATTGCTGTTCTGATAACAATCATCTTCCCGACTGATTGAAATCAGTTATGATTTTTATTTTCGGATGTAATTTTAAAATAAACTATTTTACTATGAGTAAAACAATCTTGTTAATAGAAGATAATAAAGAGGTGCGTGAAAACACCGCTGAGATTCTTGAACTTGCAAATTATAAGGTACGCACAACCCCTAATGGAAAAGAAGGCATTCGTCAGGTTCAAATACAAAAACCAGATCTTATCATATGTGATATTATGATGCCTGAGTTAGATGGGTATGCAGTTCTTCGAATACTGGGTAAAAACCCTGATACTTCAAGTATTCCATTCGTTTTTCTTACAGCGAAATCTGAAAAAAGCGACTTTCGGAAAGGCATGACAATGGGAGCCGATGATTATCTTACAAAGCCATTTGATGATACTGAACTTCTTAATGTGATTGAAACCCGTCTGAAAAAAAGTGAAATTCTGAAAATCGAATTTACAAAAACCATAGAAGGGCTGTCTGAATTTATTGGTCATGCAAAAGGAATGGATGAGCTCAAAAAGGTATCAGCCGAATGTAAGCCAAAGAAATATCTAAAAAGAGAAAGTATTTATATAGAAGGAAATCATCCCAAAGGAGTTTTTTTTATTAATAAGGGGAAGGTTAAAACCTATAAATCAAATGCGGATGCTAAAGAATATGTAACAGGGCTTTACAAAGAAGGAGATTTTTTTGGCTATACTTCTTTGCTTGAAGATACAACCTATGCTGATTCCGCTATGGCATTGGAAAGTACAGAAGTAGTATTGATACCAAAAGAAGATTTTTTTGCTTTACTATTTCATAACCGAGATGTGGCAACAAAATTTATTAAGATTTTGTCGGATTCTGTTGCTGAAAAAGAGGAACGACTTATTAAACTCGCATATAATTCTGTGCGCAAACGCTTAGCGGAAGCTCTCATGACATTCAGCGAACGATATAAGAATGAGAATGAAATATTCAGCATGGCGATTCCGCGCGAAGATTTGGCAAGTATGATCGGAACTGCTACCGAAACTGTTACCCGAACGCTCACGGATTTCAAGGAAGAAAATTTAGTGGACATCAAGAACAGCACCATTGCCATCATTGATCCCGAAAAACTTTCAAAGATGAAAAATTAATAAAGTTTTTCTAGTTCGTTAATTTTAGAAATATGTTATTAGTGCAATTTTTCCATGGTCGTCAAGCTTACCATTTTCAACAAAAACCACATCACCACAAAATTTCAAAACGAGTTCAATCACATCGTCCACTGCATCCTGCATATAATGAATATCTGTTTTGTCAAGGTTAACCAAGACGAGTTCGTCACCTCTGTCCACAGTTTTTGCGGGGCATGAAAAATCTTTTTCAACTAAAAGCAACCTTCCTGCTTTGTTGTATGCTGATTTCCAGACATCACGAATACCTGATATTGCTTTTTTCTTACTTAATTCATCCTCTAATTTTTCCATAGAAGAGTTTTGAATTCCCATCTGTCTTTTTTTTATGAGTTTTGAAACTTTAGAATAGATATCATTTGCGTTTGCCATGTCAAAGTTTCCCCGAACGTATCCTAAAATATGTTTCTTGTTTTTTGTAATGTTCTTAAAATGTCCTATGATTCTTTCGGAAGCGAAAATTGCAAGTGGAATATTTTTTAAAAATTTGTCTGCAGTAATAACGCGGTCAATTTCCATTAGAAATTGTTCCATTTTATTTTCTCCGTATGCTTTTTGGTCACTTACATTTTTAGAACTGGAAAAAGAAGTGAATGAGCCGATTCTTGAACGTCCTTTTCCGCCAACATCATCCATATTGAATGGCATTTCATGATTTTTATCTTCTGTAAGTGTGTTATCATACCCATTCAGTATCCGGACTTTTTTCCCGCTGATAGTAATAACTGCATAATTGAAATTATTCTTCACCGCTTGAATAAGATCGCGCATCTCAAATGATCTGTCAATAATTACTTTTTCTTTCACTGGAAAAGGAAAGTGAAACACCTTCTCTCGGAAGGGTGAAACGTACAATCCAATTCCATCGGATAGATTTCTGTAATCAATTCCTTCTGCAAGGCGGTACATGTCATCTATTAGGTTTTTTGTTTTTGTAAATGGGAAATCTTTCAGCAGAGTTTCTTCTGTTTTCTTCAATAATGATTTCATCTTCTCTTTATCATCCTTAAAATGAGGATATTTTTTATCTACAGGCATTACAATCGAAACAGATGGGAATGCCCTTTTGCCAATACTTAAATTATTTTCTTTCATAAGAATATGTTTCGAGATTTTAATTTAAACAAAACTATTTCAATTGTGACCCTATCTGAATGATGCTCGTCAATCATATAAATGACACTTGTCATTTCGTTAAATATAGAGCGGGCATACATTTGTTCCTCAATACAGGTTTAATCCTGAACGAGTGCAGTGTTTTATTAATTTTTATATGAAGATAGATTCATTGTTAATGCATAAGCTCAGTTACAGGATAATAAACAGCATTACTATTTACAGAATTTTTGCTGCTCCAATGTTAATATTTTTGATTTTAAAAGATCAGCAGGATCTGTTTAAATGGCTGCTCTTTGTAAGCTTTTTCACAGATTCTATTGACGGAACTCTTGCCAGGCTTTATAGAGTGAACAGCATAATGGGTTCAAAATTAGATTCTATCGGTGATGATCTCACTATTACTGCAGCCATTGTAGGGGTTTTTGTATTCAAAATACAGTTCATTAAGGACGAAATATTAATTATCTGTATACTTATTTTTTTTTTGTTTTGCAAAATATCTTTGCTCTTATTCGATATGGAAAAGTTTCCAGTTTCCACACTTATCTTGCAAAGATAGCAGCTGTATTTCAAGGAGTTTTTCTGATTTTAATTTTCTTTCTTCCTGAGCCTCTATATTTTTTGTTTTATACTGCTGCCATAATAACCATCTTGGATTTAGCAGAAGAAATAATACTTCTCTTTGCTTTGCCGAAATGGGAAGCAAACGTCAGAGGGATTTATTGGGTAATGAAAAGAGAGAAAGAAAAAAAATAATTTAATTGGCAGTACATGAAGGAGATACTTTCGATATTTTAGAAAAAAACACTATAACACATATTAGATATGAAGACATTACAGGGGAATGAAGAAACAGGATGTTGTAAAAGGTTTAATCCTGATCCTTGGGAGAGCAAGGAAATAAATTTTAAGGAAAAATTATTTTTAAAAGATCATGTGATCAGTATCTTTCATATTCCTTTAAATTTCGGAAAAATGATGAAAAGGAACATGGACAAAATCGAGAAGGCCGGAGCCAAAGTTGCCGAACCGCTTATGCTGTCTGATGAGAATTCTCTATGGGGAGCAGAAATTTATATTGCGGTCAGTAAAGAAGTTTCTGGATCTGAGATGGTTAAAATGTCAGGTAACTATTTATCAAAAGTCTTTGAAGGTTCTTTTAATAATGTTGGGAAATGGACAAGAGAAATGAAAGCATTTGTTCAAGCAAAAGGGAAGCAGATGAAAAAGCTATATTTCTTTTATACTACTTGTCCTGCCTGCGCAAGAGTATATGGAAAAAACTACACAGTGCTCATAGCAGAGATTTAATTGTGATGATGCTTTCAAAAAAACAGAAATCTATTATTCTTTCTTATTGTTTAATAAATGTAAATTTTACCATGACAAGGATCATGGATGCGTTTGACCTTTATCATTCACTATGATTAATGTATGTGCTTATTTTGAACTTTAGATTGATAAATTATTTCGTAATAAATTTTATAGTGCATTCTAAGTCGTAATCAATAAATTATTATTCATGTTATATAAGGATTTCTATTCTGAACTAGGAAAACTGCTTTATGCAGTTGCTGATATTGATGGAGTAATTACACCCGCAGAAAAAAAGGCATTGCATGAAATTGTGAGAAAAGAACTTGTGCCTGCAGAAAAGCACAAAGATGAATTCGGCACTGATACTGCCTATTATGCCGAAATGGAATTCGATTATTTAGACGAAGAAATTGGTGATGCTGAAGCAGCATTCAATTCCTTTATCGATTTTGTTGAAGAACATCATATGGCTTTTGACGAGAAAATGAAAAAAGTTTGCCTGCATGTTGCCAAAGAAATTGCAAACGCTTATCACAAAACCAATAAAAAAGAAAAAGCGCTTATTGAAAAATTAAAAGAGCGGATTAAAAAATAGATATGAAAGTTTCTCTATCATAAAAACAAATCATGCTAAATTTATTTTATACTGACCACATTTTTCGGTTTAATGAATTTTTGGTAATGATCGGCAAAATTCTTTTCTGCTGTTCGTGACAATATAAGTTCAAGAATGTTATTTAGGTCGACTACTCCTATTAGTTCATTGTTTTGTAGAACCGGAAGAATGGCGTTTTCGCTCGATTTGAACTCAGAAAAAATCTTGTCGAGAGACATCTCTGGGGAAAGAAATTTCAATCTTGTGTTCATTGCAAGTATAAGGGGTACATCTTTCCCTTGTTCCGAAAGCACATGAATGATCCTATCTCTGTCAAGTGTTCCTACAACATTGTTATTTTCCATAATCAAAAAACCGGTTGCCTGAACATCTAGAAGAAGTCTTACTGCATCCGAAATAGTATCAGATACATGAAGTGAAAAATATTTTTTCATCACTACATCGCTAACTCTATAATCATGAAGTAGAGATTTTGATTGCACATAGTCGCTTTCTGTTTGCGCCATTAGAAAGATAAAAATTCCGATAACTGACAAAAACGGATTGAAAATAAATCCGGTAAAGAAAAAGAGTATTGAAATAGCTTGCCCTATTTTTGCTGCTATGGTTGTCGCCTTTACTCTGTCAGTAAAAAATGAAAGACCGGCACGCAATGCACGACCGCCATCCATTGGGAAAGCAGGAATTAAATTAAAAAAAGCAAGAATGAGATTTGTTGTTAGAATGCTAAAAAGAACGGTATCCCCGGAGTCAAAAAGGGTGGTAAGAAATGTTGGTATGTTTCCGAACCAATAAACTAACGGATATAATAATAATGAGATTAAAATATTTACCGCAGGTCCTGCAAGTGCAACCAAAAGCTCATGTTTGGGATTTTCAGGAATCTCATCCATTCGCGCCATGCCACCTATGGGAAGAAGAGTAATATCTTTTGTGTAATAGTGAAAATATTTTGCAGTAAGAGCATGGCCTAATTCGTGAAGAGTAATGCAAATAAAAATCGATAGAACAAAGACAAGAGTATAAATAAAATTAAAAATATTTCTCCCTGCTCTGACATTCTCCATTAAAATCCATCCGATAAGAAAAATAAATGTCCAATGAATAAAAATCTTTATGCCTGAAATTTTTCCGATAAAAAGTGACCCGCTCATTTCATTATGCTTCCTGGTTATGGGCAATGAGTTCTTTTTGTGAGGAATAAGCTGATAATGTTTCATCGTATTTGTTCTGTTCTTCAAGCGTCCATCCGTCTGTTGCAGTTGTTTCGAGCCATGAATTTCCTGATTTTCTGAATACCTGAACAGATAATCCATAGATGTTTTGGAAATTTTGCTCCAAATCTGCCACTGTCATGCCGGGTGTGATACTCAGCATGCCTTTTGTGTGAACAACTCTGCATTCACCTAATGTTTTTGAATGGCGCTTCATCATTTTTTTTGATGATGGGGCTCCTGATTTATGAGGTCTGGAAAAAAACTCAATCTTTAATTTTTTAAATTGTTCGCTAAATTCTTTCTGAATCGCGAAAATTTTTCTGTGGTCGTTGATGATGATTTTCATAAGAATATTTTTAGTCGTGTAGTGTAAGTAAGGGAATATGCGTATGGAATGACATTTGTTTTGTATTGCTTTTTCGAAAAAGTCTTTCAAGCAATTTGTGTTTATGAGGAACCATTACCAGCAAGTCGCATTGATGTGCATCTGCGAATTCATTTATTTCTTCAGAAATGTCTTCGGCTGAAGGAAAAAAAACTGTGTGTTCTGTGTCTTTGAGCGAATTTTCAATCGTCACACCTACTACAGCTTTTTCGTAAGCAGGAACTTCAGTGGGTGATACCACATTCAGCACCAAAACCTTCGCTTTAAATAGTTCTACAAATTCTTTGAACTTTTTCATAACATTTTCTTTCATTTCATGATGATAATCGTAAGCCAGCACAATCTTTTGTATTTTTTTGTATCGTGTATCTTTAGGAATTGCAAGAACAGGTATTTGTGAATGTTTGATTACAGAGATGGTGTTGCTGCCTATCAAAGCATCTCCAAGTTTGCCGCTTCCGGTCACACCCATCACGATCAGATCAGCGCTTTTTTCTTTTGCCACATCCATGATTTCATCCGGGACAAATCCTGCTCTCACGACAGATTCAATCTTTATATTTCCTGAAATTCTGGAAATTACTTCTCTCTCGAGTTTTTTAATCCTCATAGAATTATCCTCTTCCAGTTCTTGCGGGGCAATCATCATCACAGGAACTTCCCCTGTAGGAATAGGAATCTGGTAAGCATGAAGCAGGATTATTGTTGCCTGACTGAATTGTGCAAGTTCAACTGCATATTGCAATGCGTTGTTTGCACTGTTAGAATAATCCGTGGGAACAAGAATTGTTTTCATTATATTTTACCTTAATGGGTGAGTGATCTGAAAAACTTTATAATTGACCAAACATAATCCACAGATACGACATCCCAATCGGATGGGATTACAAGTAGAAATATAAGAATTGCAAATCGTGGAAATATAAATTGCATGTCCCACATAGCTTTCATTATGCTCAATGCGATTGAAGCAATGATTAGATCGAGCCCAAGCAAATACATCACATAGTATTTTGCAAAACCTATGATGAGTAAAAATCCTCCTATAAGTTCAATATAACAAGCGAACCATGTCCCTGTTATGATTAAAAACTTTGGAACTCCTATTTTTGACATTGGCTCTTCAATGGTTCGAAGAACACCACGGATTTGTATGTTAAATACAGCATCAATTCCCTGAAAAAAAAATAACAGCCCCAAAAAAATACGTGCAAGCAATGCCGCTGCAACTTCGTGATGATAAAAAATGGTGTGCATCCTTTGGATTTTTATGTAAACATATTTCCAAAATAAGGTAAAGGGAATGATTGGCGTCAGGTGTGGTGATGATCGGAATCAGAAGTAATTAATGCGCTCAGTTTTTCATCTTACTGAGCTTGATGTAATTTGCAATAGCAATTGTTCCGCCTTTTATTTCAATCAGCCCTTCTGCTTTGAAATCGCTTAGTGTTCGGATGGTGGTTTCTGTGGCTGTACCTGCGAGGTTTGCTAAATCTTCTCGCGAGATATTTATGCTGAATTGTTGATCGTCCTCTTTTTTGTAGCGGTTGTAAAGCGTGACAAGTGCTTCGGCAACACGTTTTCTTACAGAGTTATATGCCAATTTAATGAGAAGATTTTCCTTCTCTTGTAGATTATCTGATAATAACTTGATCAATTTTTGAGATACGTCCGCATTTTTGTAGATGAGAGAGAAGAAATCTTCTTTTGGAATCAAACATACTTCCGAGTCTTCTAACGTCATTGCAGAATCAGTATATTTTCCGTGTTCAAGTAAAGCCATGTATCCAAAAAAATCTCCTTCTTTGTAAAGACCTGTAATGAATTCTTTTCCCTGCTCATGAGTTTTGTAAGCTTTTACTTTCCCTTTGACTACCAAGAAGATTCCTTTAGGGTAGTTTGCTTCTGTATAGATGCATTCTTTTTTCTTGTAAATTGTAATATCACGATCTTCGGAAAGTTTTTTCAAGTGCTCAATCCCTTGTCCACTCTTAATAAACTCGTTCAAGCTTGTTATGTTTTTAGAAAACCCTTGCTTCATCAGGTTGTATTTTTTCAAACGGCTTTCTACTGCATTAAGCAATTCAATATCGTCAAAAGGTTTGGTTAGGTAATCATCCGCACCCATTTCCATGCCCTTTCTGAGATCGTTGCGTTCCGCTTTTGCTGTAAGAAAAATAAAAGGTATATGTGCTGTTTTCGGGTTCTTTGCAAGTAGATGAAGGACGCCATAGCCGTCAAGCAAAGGCATCATGATATCGCAAATAATTAAGTCATATTTTTCTTTTTGGGCGATTTCAACGCCTTCTTTTCCGTTTTTAGCAATGGAAACTTTGTAGTGTGCAAGTTCAAGAATTTCGGAAGCATTATCTCTCACCTCTTGATTATCTTCGATTAAGAGAATCCTTTTCATCCCGGAAGTATTAAATTGAATATTGTTCCAATATTTTATTTATTAAGTAGGAATATTATTCCTAAGGCATGTGAAAAATAAATTCTCCGACTGCTTTCCTTTTGCATGTTTTCGCAATGGATTAATTACGAAGATAAATATTTAATTAGGACTTACGCACGAGACAATTAACAATGGTAACGATATAGTAATTTACACTAACTATTTATTTTATGGGTGAATTGCCCCTATTTTATTTTTATTCTTTAGGTGAAGGTACGGATAAGATGCCTTTGAGTGTCATATCAAAGTCATTTGGCTTATCAATCTTTTTAGTTTCAATCTTGTCTTGTAAGTCCTCAAACCTCAATTCTGTTTGTCCTGCTTTGCGTGAAACCATTTTATTAAAGTTACGAATGAAGTCGCGCCAATTATCAGAAACATTCATAACACCTATAATATATGACCCTGACAAGGATGGGAAAAGCAAAAATTGGATCACACCAATGAGATGCTCTCATTAGCCAATGAAAGAGGAATACTTTATTCTACGGTCTTAATTGATACAGGGTATGCCACCTCTCAGATTATGGTTCGGCTGCAAAACGAAGGAAAGATATTTTACTGCCCCATTAAAGTGAACCTACAAGTGGACGAAAGCTCAGCAGTACGTCCTTATCAATCAGTAGAAAGTTTAGCATGGACAGAAGAAGAATTGAAATGCGGTAAAAAGATAAAAATCAAAAAGACTTCAAAGCACATGAAAGTGCAACTGTTCCGGGTAACGATTTCTAATCGCACGGAATACATCATCACCAATGATCTATCTCAAGTATCTGCTGAGGAAACTTTGGAAAAAAGTTCCTTCAGATGGAAAATTGAGCAATTGCATAGAGAAGAAAAACAACTTACCGGCATTGAAAGATGCCAGGCCAGAAACAACCGAAGTCAACGAAATCATATCCTTTGTTGCACGTTAGTATGGTTATTTATCTCCCATGCAGCCCACCAACAAAAAACAACCACCTATCAAGTAAAAAAACTAATGGAAAAAGTATCTGACTCAACAACTAAAAAAGCCTACGCTGGTTTTTGCGTAAGTCCTATATTTGTAAAATGGCATGTGTGTTTTTATGCAATCAAACAGAATAGAGGAGCATCTTATGCAACGGTATATGATACTAAGTGGCTGTTGAAGGAGACTGAATAATGCCTATTCTGTTTCAAAAAGCGATGATGTTGTTTGATTAACATTCACAAAATTGCACCACTTGCAGTCTTCTTCACCGCAGCCTTGGGTGAATTCGTGGTTCATTATTTTGGTGTAGACTTCTTTTATCTGTTTTTTTACAATGGCAACATCTTCTTTTGTTACCATGATCTTTGCTTTTACAAAGTCTTTTTTAGTGGTGTGCTTTTCAATAAAATCAATTTCTCCTGAAAGCATTTTCCAGTTTTCTCTTTTGAAATTATCTATAAGTATTTTATAAAAAACAATTTGTCTCCAGTAATCTCCTCCATGCAGAAACGCAAGATCTTGCGTTTCTGCAGAGGGTGGATTTATTTTTTTTAATCCATTCTCCGGCTTGCCTGTTTTATAATCCACCACATTGCATTCGTTGTTCTCAATGAATTCTATCTTATCTAAATTTCCATTTACAGGCACGCCATCTATTTCAATATTGTTGATGGTGTATTCTGTCTTCACGTTTTTGTTCCAGATGGAGACATACTTATTATAATAGTCAGGCATTATTTGTTCCCCATAGGCGATGCGATTGGTGAACTCCTGTTCGGTAAAGGCATCGCGCTGACGTTTCATTTGTTTTTTGAATTCACTGATGAATTCATCTGCAGAAGGGAATGTGCCTCTTCTGCTTTTCATTTCATCAAAGAGCCATTTCAAAACATTGTGGACGACAGTGCCAAAAGCGGTGTATTCGTTTTTTGCAAATGGGACACGCAGAACACTTTCATAATAAAACGTAAGTGGGCATTGCAGGTATTTATTCAGGTGTGTTGCCGTCATCTCGAATTTCTCGAAAATACTCTTCATGTACTCCTTATCTAACACTTCAGCGTTAAGAGGTTTACTTTCTCTTAAAGCCAGTGCCGTATATTCAGAAATCTTTTCAGTTGAGAGATGTCTTTTTTCAATAACAAGATCGGTCTTAGCTTTTATTTCTTCTATATATATAGAATGCTCCAATGCTTTTCCTGTGTTTGAGCTTTCGGCAAATGATATCTGCAGGTGTTCTTTT
Source organism: Bacteroidota bacterium (assembly GCA_016213435.1). GTDB lineage: Bacteria > Bacteroidota > Bacteroidia > Palsa-948 > Palsa-948 > Palsa-948. The sequence continues at coordinate 35,567 of JACRAL010000007.1, read as the reverse complement.
GCACGTGTCATTCCAACGTAGAATAAACGTCTTGCGCTTTCTAATTTATTCTCATCGTCTTTTTGGGTGAAGGTGAGCGTATCAGGCAGTGAGAACTTATTCATTATGCCTCTTGACTTCTCCCAGTTATCCGTGGTGCATCCTATTAAATAGACATAGCGGAATTCCAATCCTTTTGCGGAATGGGCTGTGATGAGGTTCACGCCATTTTCTTCATAAACAGTTTTGTTGATGCTGATAGAAATTTGAGCTTCGCGCATCTGCTGGATCATTTCAAGAAACTGCTTAATGCTTAGCATCGGGTGTTTGGCGCATTCTGATTTGATGAAATCGAAAAGAGTAGTAATCACTTGCAGCAGCCACACTTTATCGGGCGAATCAAGAATATGTTTCAGCAGTCCGCTCCAGTTCAATACTTTTTCAAAAAGCATTTGCAAGGTGCTGTTCGAGACTTCGGTTATCCAGCGTGTTAAATTCTCTTCAAAGAAAATAACGGAGCCGTAGTTTTCAAGGTTCAGTTTTTTTAGTTCTTCGTATTGAGCAAGAAAATCCCTCCAGCGCAAATGATTCTTTCCGCAGTGAACAGATATCTTTGCAATGTCTTTTGGGTTGATATTAAAAAAACTGTAATGCATCACTTCGAATAACAGATGTTCTCCGCTGTGAGGTTTGTCGTGCTCCTCTTTTAAATAAGAGAAAATATTTAATAGTTGCTGAATAATGATGAGATTCAGAATGTCTATTTTCTTTTTTACGTTGTAAGGGATCTCTTTTTTCTCCAGCAGTTCAATGATGTTGGTTGCCTGAGCGTGCTTGAAGTATAGGATGGCAATATCTTGCCCTCTAACCCCCTGAATGGGGGACATAAGGTTGGATATTTCTTCAACTATAGATGCCTCTTCATGCTGTATGTTGTAATATTGAATGAGAGAGGGTGATATATTATCCCCTTTAGGGGCGGGGGTATTGGATATAAGGTCTTTCGTCAGGTTTGGAATTTTCTTCAGAAGGGGCGCTTGATTAACAAGCCTTTGTACATTATTATCGATCACCGCTTTTGATGCATCCAGAATTTTTTGAGTGGAGCGGTAGTTTTCTTTCAGCACAACTACTTCTATATCCGGGTAACGTTCAACAAACTGAGTCATGTTCTTTACACGCGCTCCCTGAAATTCATAAATGCACTGGTCGTCATCGCCCACCACAAACACGTTTGGTTTTTCCCAGTAGTCAATGAGTAGTTGCAAAAGCTGGTTCTGCGCACCGCTGGTATCCTGATATTCGTCTATGAGAAAATACTGATACCACTCCTGATATGTGCTTAAAAAGTTTTTATCTTTCTTAAAAGCATTGAGTACCCATAATATCATATCGCTGTAATCGTAGCGACTGCGTTCCTTCATCATCTCGCAATACTTCGGGAATAGTTTTGCAGTTGCCCGCAGCAATTCCATTTTCTCTTTTTGCGCATCCACATCTTTTTGTTTTACATCGCCAACTTTCACTCCTGTTTTTGTATTTGCTTTCTTGTAAATGAATTCATCGCGGGCAGGCAGGTCGTTCAAATAATTATCTATCTGTGCAGAAACATGTTCCGGTGTCCAGTCTTCTTCCTTCATAGTGCGGAAAAGATCTTTTATGCGCGGAACGTCATAATAAATTTCTCCCTTTAATCTTTTCAGTGCATGAGTAGGAGGGAGCGCATCCAGCATTTCGCGCAGGAGTTGAACGGTTTCCAGTTCTGATATAGGTTCCATTTCCCGCTTGCCGAAATAATCCAGATTATGCTGAATGATATCGTTGCAGAAAGCATGAAAGGTGTAAAGGTTAACGCGGTAAGCAGTTGGGCCAATAAACTGCAACAAGCGGTTTCGCATTGCCACCGTTCCTGCATCGGTGTAGGTGAGACAGAGAATATTGTGCGGAGCAATTTGAATATCCGATTTTAAAATATGCCCGATGCGCGCAGCAATGATCTGGGTCTTTCCTGTGCCGGGTCCGGCAATCACCATTACAGGACCATCAATGTGCTCTACTGCTTTTCGCTGCTCGGCATTGAGGCGGGCAAGTTCTTCGTTGAACTTTTTTTCGTAATGAGATTTTGTTTGCAATTCTTTCACAAAACAAATCTATGTAAAATAGGGGTGAAGAAAAGCAGTGTTGATAAAATGCTGCAGAGATAGGACTTGTGTAATCTGTTCCCTAACATCTCTGAGCGCAACTGTTGTTTTAGAGTTATTTGCTTTTGATCTCAAACTCTGTTCTCCTGTTCAACTGCCTGCCCTCATCCGTATCGTTTGTAGCTATGGGTTTTGTTTTCCCGTATCCTTTTGCAGTGAGGCGGCTTTTGTCAATTCCGTGTGTGGTTAAGTAGTCTACTACTGATTGTGCACGGGCTTGAGAAAGTTTCATGTTGAATTCATCCGAACTCTTGCTGTCTGTATGTCCGCTCACTTCAATTTTCATATTGGGAACGTCTGTAAGAAGTTTGGCGAGCCTTTCCAGCTCATTTGTAGATTCCGGACGGAGAGTGGATTTTCCGAAATCGAAGAATATATTTCGTAAAACAATTTTTTGTCCTACGGCAATGTTGTTAAGTCCTATCTCTTTTACATATTCCTGTGAAACTCCCGAGGTAGGAATGTCAAAGTTTTCTGAATGAAAGAGATATCCTTCTTTTTTTACGGCAATGCCGTAGTTCTTTCCTGCCGGAAGCGATACCAGAAATTTTCCTGTTGCACTATTTGATTTGAAAGAAGCGATAATTTGATTTAATTGATTGTCTACCAGTTCTATATCAGCTTCTAGCATCTGTTTGGTCACTGCGTCAAAAATGGTCCCTTTTAAAATGGAAACCGCAGCACTGGGAACATCCACTGCTTTTCCGATTACAGTTTCTTTCACCGGTTCTGTTAAACTTGCAAGCAGATTGTCTTCGGTATTTAGTACCGGATTCTTGGGAGTTACGAACGTGATCATATAAATATCTTTTTCTCCGTATCCGTCCGCTTTGTACGATGCAAAGTAAGCATGCTTCCCGTTGGCGGACAGCACAAAGTCAATATCATCATCTGCCGTATTGATAGGGTATCCTATGTTCTCTGGTATTGACCATTTTTTCTTTTTTTCGTCCCATACGGTTTTGAATATATCGTATCCGCCCATGGTGTTATGACCTTCGCTGCTGAAATAAAGAGTTTTTCCGTCAGGATGCAAAAAAACGCTGTACTCCCCATAAGGAGTATTTACAGTAGGTCCCAGATTCTCAGCTTCTCCCCATTTTTGTTTTTTTGCATCCCAAGTACATTTAAAAATGTCATGTTTTCCAAATCCTCCTTCTTTATCACTTATAAAGTATAGTGTGTTCCTGTCTGCCGAAATAGTGGCGGATGATTCATGTTTTTTGGTATTTACATTGTCATTTAGTTTGTAGGGCTTAGACCATGAAGTGCCTTTCAGGTCGCACTCGTAAATGTTTCCGTCTCCTTTATCGTCAAGGTAGATAAGAAGTTTTTGTCCGTCTGCAGAAAGTGCAACAGTTGCATCATGTCGGTTATCAGTATTCACAGGTTTCCCCATGTTTTTTGCCGGAGTCCATTTTCCGTTTACACGGGTCGAAATATAAATGTCTTCCCAATACATTTGATCCATAGGAGAAATTCCTCCTCCTGAAGTATTATCTCTTCGCGAAGTAAACATCATAACGGATTCATCAGCAGAAATAACAGGTGCATAATCAGGAAAAGATGAATTTATTTCTGTGCCTACATTGTCGATGAAAACAAGAACAGGGTTCTTTACCAGCACAACGCCATTTCTGCACTCGGCTATTTTTTTCTCTACATCATCTGCTGTTTCTTTAATGTTTTTATCCGCTTCGGATAAATAAGCGATATATGTGGAAATTGCTTTGTCCCATTCCATATTCAACTGATATGCTTGCGCGAGATAGTAGCGAAGGTTTGTTCCGGCAGTCGGATTTAATTTGTATGATTTTTCAAGGTAAGAGAGCGCTTTGGGTTTCCATGCCGAATTCAAGTAGCAGACGCCTATCTTGTAATTAAGCAATCCGTTGTTCGGATTAAAATTGTTTGCTTTAAGATAAAGAGGCAGAGCAAATCCAAATAGATTGTATCCTTCTTTCATGGATTTGTCAAAATAATCATCGGCCTCGTCAATATTTCTTTTTGCTTCTTTCAGTCCGCCTTTATCGTTTTGAAAATTATACTTTTCAAATTCCACGTTCTGCGCGAAAAGATGGAAAGTTACTAAAAGCAAAAATGAGATTAGAAAAAATGATTTCATATTTTATTAAGATTAGATATTAATTGCCATTAAATTATTTACTCAATATCTGAAACTCTGTTCTCCGGTTCATCTGCCTTCCTTCGTCTGTATCGTTTTCGGAAATAGGTTGTGTTTCTCCATATCCTTTTGCCATCAGCCTGTTTTTAGTAATGCCATTTTTTATAAGATAATCCACCACTGATTGGGCACGCGATTGAGAAAGTTTTAGATTATAATCATCTGCTCCTTTACTGTCGGTGTGCCCTGAAATTTCAATTTTCATTGTGGGAATATCTGTAAGCAGTTTAGTGAGGCGTTCCAATTCAGCAGTAGATTCAGTGCGCAGAGTTGATTTGTCAAAGTCGTAGAAAATGTTTCTGAGAACTATTTTATTTCCGACCGAAAGATTGTTCAGGCAGATGTCTTTTGTTACTTCATTGTACGCAGCTGTATCTGCAATGTCTAAGTTTTCAGAATGAAAAAGGTATCCTTCTTTTTTTACCGCAATGCCGTAATTTCCTCCCGAAGGAAGCGTGACAAGGTATTTCCCTGTGGTGCTGTTGGATTTAAAAGTAGCAATCACCTGGTTGGAATGATTGTCTACCAGTTCTATTTCTGCTTCTATTAATTGCTTGGTTAAAGCATCGCAGATAGTTCCTTTGAGAATGGTTATTTTAACAGTGGGAGCCTCGGCTTCTTTTCCGAAAGAAATTTTATAAATATCTTTTTCTCCTAAGCCGTCTGCTTTAAAGGAAGAATAGTATGCATGTTTTCCGCTTGCCGAAACTACATAGTCCACATCATCGTCAGGAGTGTTTATAGGATATCCTATATTTTCTGGATTGGACCATGTCTTTTGTTTTTTGTTCCAAACGGCTTTAAAGATGTCGAAGCCCCCCATGGTGTTATGTCCTTTGCTGCTGAAGTAAAGTGTTTTTTCGTCCGGATGAATAAATACGCCATATTCTTCAAAAGGCGTATTGATAACGGGTCCCAGGTTTTCAGCCGGCTTCCATGCTTTTTTCTTTTTGTCCCATACACAGCGATAGATGTCATGACCTCCCAGCCCTCCCTCTTTGTTGCTTGCAAAATATAGAATGTTTCCGTCTGCAGAAAGCGAGGCGGATGATTCATGGAGCTTTGTATTAATCATGTCACTCATCTTTTCCGGTTTTGCCCACAGATTACCTTGTTGCCGGCATTCATATATATTTCCACCCCCGTTTCCTCTGTCGAAAAGATAGATAAAAAGCTTTTGACCATCTGCCGATAAGGACAGGGTGGCATCGTGGTCGTTTGTGTTTACGGGTTTTCCTATATTTCTAGCAGGAGTCCATTTGCCATTCTCATTAGTTGATATATAGATGTCTTCATAATACATCTGGTCGCCCGGATCAATGCCTTCTCCCGTAGAGTTATTTCTACGCGAAGTGAACATCATAACCGATTCGTCTGCAGAGATCACAGGATGATAATCGGCATAGGGCGAATTTATTTCAGCTCCTATATTACTGATAGTTACTTCCACCGGTTTTTTTACTAACTCAATTCCATTTTTGCACTCAGTGATTTTTTTTTCAACATCATCAATGTTTTCATTAATATCCTGATCAACATCCGCCACATAGGTAATATATTCATCAATGGCTTTGTCCCAATCCATATTCAGCTGATAGGCCCTGCCAAGATAGTAGTGAATGCCTTTTACAATGCCCGGATTCAACTTGTACGCTATTTCGAGATGGGAGATTGCTTTTTGTTTATAGGGGGAATAGATATAGCAAACTCCTATTTTGTAATTAAGCATAGCATTGCCAGGATTAAACGCATTAGCTTTTAAGTAGAGCGGTAAAGCACTGTTGTACATTTGATTTCCCATTTGATAATAGGTATCTCCTTCTGAAATATTGCGCTTTGCTTCTTTTAGTCCGTTCTTATCATTCGGGAAATTTTCTTTATCGAATTCTACATTTTGAGAAAAAGAGGAAGTTGCGCAGAATAAAAAAATGCTGATAATGTGAATTAAATATTTTTTCATAGTGGGGCGATGATGATTTTGGAAATTTATTTGCAGTCCTGCAGATACGTTTTTCCGTATTCAATTCCAAGTGCAACAGCAGATTCCCAATCTTTGCAGGCGCCCTGTTTGTCGCGAATCAGTTCTTTAGCCATTCCTCTGTTGAGGTAAGCATAACCATAGTTGGTATTAACAGCAAGAGCTTTATTGTAATCTTCAATAGCGCCTTTGTAATCTTTTAGTTTAAACTTTGCAGCACCGCGGTTATTATAAGCAATAGAATAATCATTTTTCAGCTTAATGGATTTTGTGAAATCTTCTACCGCACCTTGATAATCCTGGGCATCGTAACGTGCGCTTCCGCGGTTGTTATAGGCAAGATAACTTTCTTTTACTTTTAGCGCATTGTCATAGGCGGCAATAGCGCCTTTGTAATCTTCTTTTTTGCGGAGTGTGCTTCCGAGATTAGAATAAGCAAATGCCATATCCGGTTTTAACTCGATTGCTTTTTTATAATCGGCTGCTGCACCGTTGTAGTCTTCGAGTTCGCGTTTTGCACTGCCACGATCATTGTATGCATAAGCGTAATTGGGTTTAATCTGAATGGCTTTGTCAAAATCTTCAATGGCACTTTTATATTCCTTTAACTCATATAAAATCCCGCCCCGGTAATAATATGCCTGTGCATGGTTTGGATTAAAGTTAATTGTTTTGTTGTAATCCTCCGATGCTTCTGTTTTATTGCCGATAGCGTATTTTGCCTGGCCACGCACAAAGTAACATTGTGAACAGGTATCGTTTAATACAAGTGCTTTGTTATAATCTTCCATCGCGCCTTTGATGTCTTTCATCTCATATTTCACAATGCCACGATTGTAATATGCTTTATCAAAATCTTGCTTTAGTGATAATGCCTGATTAAAATACATAATGGCTCCGTTGTAATCTTTTGATGCAAATTTGCTGATGCCGCTGTTGTAAAATTTTTCAGCATTGTTCTCAAGTCCGGCAAGTGTAGAAACCTTTACGGTGTCTTGTGCTTTTGCCTGAAAAAAGAGAATTGCAAAAAGAGTTGTAGCTAAGAATATTTTTCTTTTCATTATAGACAAGTTTAATAATTCTTGTAAAAGTAAATTTCTTTTTGAAAATACATAGTAAATCGCTGAAGTTTTTAATCAATAGAATTTCTGTAAGAACAGTTGATATTTTACCTTAAAACGATCATTCAAGAGATGATGTGTTTTTGGCTATTATTAGTCGTCTCTTTATATATTTGCTATTCCAAACATAAACCTCCGATCGTAGATTCCTTCGGAATAAAAACAAAAGATCATGAAAACAAAACTTAATTATTCTTTTGCTGCTACGTCTGTTGTTGCAGTTATTCTATCGGTGTACGCATTTTCTAAGCCCACTGCTGGAGGCAATCCGGAATTCCTGCAGGTAACGGCTGTGGAATCTGTGGTGCCGGGAGGATTAGGAAGATCCAGATTGATCACAATCAGCGAAGACGGAAAAATGGACGAAGTGAAGCTGGAAAATTTCTTTAGCATGGTGGGTATTAATTTTGAGAACATTCGCCTGAATGACAAAATGATCACCGATAAAATATCAGACCTTACTAAACAAGGATGGGAGCTGAAGTTTACCAACACAGGTGTATATGGTGCCGAAAAAAGCACAGGCATTTTTATAACCCGATATATATTCGCCAGAAATAAATAAAAGTATAGGCAGAAAAAACCCTCGATGCAAAGAAAGCATTGAGGTTTTTTTTATCCCCAAGTCAACAAATTATTCTATCTTTGACACTTGGAATGAAACAACGCATCCTTCTCGACAGCAAGCAGATAGACCTCGCCATTACCCGCCTTTGTTATCAGTTGATTGAAGTTCACAATGATTTTTCAAATTCAGTACTCATCGGTATTCAGCCAAGAGGTATTCATTTAGCCCATCGTATTCACAGCAAACTCACAAATATTTTAAACGGAGAAACGAAGAAAATAGGAAAGGGAGAGCCGGAGAAAAAAACTCGCTCCGCTTCCCCTCTGATTTCTTGTGGCAATCTTGATATTACCTTCTACCGCGATGATTTCCGCCATAAAGAACTCATCCCATCTTCTACCCAGGTAAGTTTCGACATTGAAAATAGAAATGTGATTCTGATCGATGATGTGCTTTACTCAGGAAGAACGGTGCGCGCAGCACTCGATGCCATGCTCGCACTGGGAAGACCCAGAGATGTAGAACTCGTTGTGCTCATCGACCGAAGACTAAGCAGAAATGTTCCTATTCAGGCAAAATATATTGGCAAAACGATAGACTCAATTGCTTCTGAAAAAGTAATTGTTGAATGGAAAGAATCTGAAGGAAAAGACAGCGTTGCGTTGCTGGTGGAAAAACAAGAGATGTCCTAACTCTAAAGACAACCGCAGGTTTAAGACAAAATGAAAATCGAAAACAAAAATAACAAAACCAACAATCCTTCACCCTTTAGGGCTGGGGCAAACAAACTATCAACACACCACCTGCTTGGAATAAAAGACCTCACCGTATCAGACATTGAATTAATTTTTAAAACTGCCGATAATTTTAAAGACATCATAAATCGCCCCATCAAAAAAGTTCCTTCGCTGCGCGACATCACTATTGCAAATCTTTTTTTCGAAAGCTCCACGCGCACCCGCGTTTCTTTTGAACTTGCTGAAAAACGATTATCTGCAGATGTGATAAACTTTTCATCTTCAGGTTCGTCTGTAAAAAAAGGAGAAACGCTTATTGATACGGTAAATAATATCCTTGCCATGAAAGTGGATATGGTGGTGATGCGCCATCCTGCTCCGGGCGCGGCACATTTCCTTTCCAAGAATGTGAATGCAAAAATTGTAAATGCAGGAGACGGCACGCACGAACATCCAACCCAGGCATTGCTTGATGCATATTCCATCCGTCAGAAATTCGGAAAAGTGAAAGGAAAAAAAGTAGTTATTGTGGGAGATATTCTTCACTCGCGGGTTGCACTTTCAAATATTTACTGCCTCAAGAAATTAGGTGCGGAAGTGATGGTGTGCGGACCCACCACGCTGATACCTAAATACATCGATTCGCTTGGCGTAAAAGTGGAGAACAACCTTCGCAAAGCGCTTGAATGGTGTGATGTTGCCAATATGCTGAGAATACAACTGGAGAGGCAAGATATTAAATACTTCCCATCTCTGAGGGAATACAGCATGCAGTTCGGATTAAACCGAGCATTGCTCGACTCTTTGAAGAAAGAGATCATTATCATGCACCCTGGACCCATTAATCGGGGAGTGGAGATTACCTCTGATGTGGCAGACAGCAAGCAGTCTATTATTCTTGAACAGGTAGAAAATGGCGTTGCAATCCGAATGGCAGTTCTCTACCTTTTGGCCGGAAGACAGGAAGAAAACTAATGCCGATCGGTTTATCCCTGCATCTGTGTAGTAACATGACATAAAAGACTGGTTTTTCTCTTTTTAAATATTATTTTTTATACCTTTGCCTAAAGAATTTAGATAGCATGAGTTTTAAAACACAACGGAAAGATAAATATACGCTTGTAAAAACAAGTGTAGAGAAACTGGATACCACAGTTGCCCCGTCTCTCAAAACTGAATTAGTATCACTTAGTACAGAGGGAGTAAAAAATATTATTATTGACCTTGCGTCAACCCGCTATTGTGATTCTTCAGGGCTTAGCGCAATTTTAGTGGCAAACCGTATTTGCAAAAATGCAGGTGGTTATCTTATTATTACAGGCTTACAAGAACCTGTAAGAAATCTTATTTCCATTTCTCAATTAGATTCCATCCTCAATATTGCGAATACTGTTACAGATAGCATAGAGATGCTGAATGAAAAAGCAGGCAAAGAAGAATAGCTCAGGCATGTTTTGCTTAAGCGGGTATTTAAATAATATTTTTACGCACGTATAAAATGGCAGTTAGCACATAATGTTTCCTTTTGAGTTAACCATTCTTGGCTGCAGCTCTGCCACGCCAACTTCGTCAAGACATCCCACCGCCCAACTGCTTAATATGAATGAGCGGTTTTTTTTAATAGATTGCGGAGAGGCTACTCAAATACAACTGCGTAAATTTAAAATCAAGATTCAGCGCATTGATCGTATTTTTATCAGTCATTTGCACGGAGATCATTATCTCGGTCTGCCGGGATTGCTCGGCACCATGCATCTGCTTGGAAGAGAAAAAGAACTGCATATTTATTCTCCTCCCGGCTTAGAAGAAATTATCACCATCAGCCATCATCACTCAAAGACTTACCTGAAATACAACATTGTTTTTCATTCAATTGAAGAAAGATCAGCAGTGCGGTTATTTGAAGACGATAAGCTCACCGTTGAAACAATTCCTATGAATCATCGGATACCCTGTTACGGATTTCTTTTTTGCGAAAAGAAAAGACCAAAAAAAATTATTCAGGAAAAGATTGAAGAATACAACATTCCCCTTCAGGAAATACCATTGATTAAAAACGGGCAAGATTTTATCTCGCAGGAAGGGAAGCGCATCCCCAATGCTGAACTTACCACAGAAGCTCCTTCTCCCAGATCTTATGCTTATTGTTCGGATACAATTTACAATGAATCGTATGTGCAACAAATCAAAAACGTAAATCTGCTTTATCATGAAGCCACCTTTACGTCTGATATGAGTGAACGCGCAAAAGACACACATCATTGCACGGCTCACGAAGCAGGATCCATAGCATTAAAGGCAAATGTCAATCAGTTGATTATAGGACACTATTCTGCAAGATACAGGGAACTCGAACCTCTTCTTGCTGAAGCAAAGCAGGTTTTCAGCAATACCCTTCTCGCTATTGAGGGCGAAGCATACAAGATTATTTAAATGAAATATTATCAGGAGATAATACAGAAACGAAAAAAATACCGTTTGCCTGATTCTTCTCTCTCTGCTGTTGCCGAACCACGCGCTGAATACAAAAAGCGATGATCGTTTCTTTTCGTGTGGCGAGCTAATTAGCAACACATCTATCTTTCTAAGCTTGCAATTGACTGCCGTTGTGCAAAATGTTTTGTAAGTTTGTTCTCAAGAAAATTATTAGTTCTTTGAAATAATTTCTCTTTGTTGTCACAACCTCAAGTTGTGGTTTGATTTCAAAGAGGGATAGATGACATTTAGTTGATGATTGTATCTTCTAATGATCAGCAACTTACAAGGATTTAATGTCATTAAAAATGAACCGGATTGAAGAACTGATAACTCTTCTTTCCGGTTTTTTTATTTTATGGTTTTGTTTTGATGTCCTGTTGTTTTTTTTAATTTTGAAAAATCAACTTTATATGGCTAAAACAATTCCATCTTCCTTAAAAGGAAAAATCATCAGATCGAAATCGGCTATAATGCAGATGAAAAGAAAAACAGTTTGGATTGTGATACAAAGAATGTTAGGCGGAATGGATAAAAAAGGATTATTGTATTCAGCTAATCAGTTTGTTTTGCATTATGATTATAAAAAGCCGCGCATAAGCGGCAACGGTGCCGGAATGAAAATAATGCTCAATCCTTCCCGTCAGATAAAAGTTTTTCGTTCTTTTGATTCTGCCGCTGAGTTTGCATATAAATATTTTACTAAAAGATTTGGCGCTCTTTTGAATGCAAGGAAGAAGCAATAGTAAAAAGGTTAGAATAGTTCCAGTTGTTGCGGAGCAGGATCGAGCGGGTGATTTTTTGCGCTCCAGTAGTTAATTATCTCACCGTATTGCTTATCGGTAATTCTTAATATACTCACTTGCCCCTTGTCAGGCAGCACCTTATTAATGCGCTTCAGGTGCACATCGGCATTTTCTCCGCTGGGGCAGTGGCGCATATATACGCTGAACTGCATCATTGTGAAGCCGTCTTTCATAATATCCTTTCGGAAACGAGCTGCTGCTTTCCGTTCTCCTGCTGTTTCAGTTGGAAGGTCGAAGAATACAAATAGCCACATGATCCGGTATGCGTTAAGCCGTGTATGGTTACGAGAGTTCATTGCAGAGACAACCCTGTCATCGGTTTAGAACCCTGACAGGGGGTTATGTTAAAATTTATCTATCCCTGTTTCTTTTTGCGGAAACCGATGGCAGTAAATAAAATTTTCTTTATCGCCAAACCATTCGATTACTTCCTCTTTTAATATAAAACCTTGAAGGTTTTGGAAACCTTCAAGGTTTAGGATTGCATTGTAAGATGAGTGCTTCCATTCTTCCGGTTTGCTGCATATTCCAGCTTTTACAGGATTGTAATGAATATAATGCACAAGTTTTCTTAAATAATTTTCATCAGAAATTCTTTTTCGTTTGAAGGGGCGCATAAATAAGCTGCCTTTCCTGCTTTGTTGTTTGTTAAAGGCTTGAGTGTATCCATTTAGAAGGTGAGAGAATTGCCTGCTGAGGAAATTAGATAATTCAGCTTCATTTAACTCAGTCAATGGGGTGGAACCCTGAAAGGATTTTCCATTTAACTCTGTCAGGGGTTTATAACCCTGACAGAGTTGTGAAATGCTTTTTATTCTTATTAAAAAATGAAAATGATTAGGCATTAAGCAATAGCAGAAGGTGTCGGCAATAGAGGAGATGTAATGCTTATGTTTTTCTAAAAAGAAAAAATAATTTCCTTCATTTGCAAAGATTTTTTCATTTCCGTTTGCGCGATTGTAGATGTGATATGTTGTGCCAGGAGTTAGTATGGCTTTTTTGTCTTGCATGGTTGATCTTTGTCAACCCTGTCAGGGGGTTGAAACACTGACAGGGTTATTTTATTTTATAATATAGGATAAGCCACTTGCTTTTCTTCTCCCGAAAAACACTTTACAAGCGATGCGGTTGTTTGTGAAACAGCAACGAGCAAAGGGCTTTTTTCGCCATTTATTATAACATCGCATGAAAGAACAGAAAGCAGTTCTGCTTTTCTTTCTTTGTCGAGATTGTGATAGTCGGGATATTTTTCTTTTTGTTCCCATACCATTTTATCTACATAGGGGCGGTAGGGCTCCATAATGTCATCGGCAAGGCAGTAATGGTTGTATTTGTTGTGATGAAAAATGCCGAGCGTGGGCAGCAGCCCGCTTCCGCACAAGGCGCGGGCAACGGCAGCGCGCAGAATAGCATATCCGTAATTCAGCGATGGGTTAGGAGGCATGCCCTCACGCTCCCGCGTAAAAGTTTCTCCAAATAATTTGCTCCAATACCTGCGGCTTGCCTGAGCTTCCTGATTGGTTATGTCGCCACTTTTTACTTCAGTAGCAATTCTGCGAAGTGCATCACCTGCTTTAATAGTAACTCTGTCAGGGTTTGAAACCCTGACAGAGTTGAGATCATCTGCAAGATCAAGCATTGCCGCCTGATTCCGTATTTTTTGTTTTACTGTTTGCTGCCACAATTGTTTTTTAAGCGGTTCGCTTGCGCTCACTTGTGCGCGGAATAACTCATTCTGTATGTGATTGGTGTCAAGATGGAACATCATGCTTGCAGGCAGGTGTTTATTATTGCAGATAATCACTGCCGTGTTGTTGGCAGCAAGTTCCGTCATTACGCTTTGCGTAAAGGTGATTTCCTGATTATCAAATACCACAAATCCCAGATCCTCAATGGGCGCGGTTTTTATTTCACCGGTTTTTTTATCGGTAATTTCCAATTGACCCATCCTCACGCTCAAATGATAGGGGTTGCTAAAGAATAGAGTGCGTTTTAGCATGAGTTTTTAATTCATGAAACCTTGAAGGTTTATAGTTGAGTTAAAAAAGAAAATGTATTCCTTTGTTCCGTTGCTCGTATTTTTCAATTTCCCGTTTCATATATTTCACGTGCTGCTCTGTCATAAATTTCCTGAAAATATCAATATCATTTTTTTCTCTTGAATCATTTAATGCTTTTATGTAAGCAGGTTTGTCTTCAAGGAAAACAATGGAAAGAGGTTTTTGATGCACTGCCTGAATAAAATTCATCAGCAGTCGAGATGTGCGCCCATTACCGTCAAACCAGGGATGAATGTTCACTAAGTAATAATGCGCGTCAAACGATAGCTGATATATTTCTTCATTAGTTTTTACTGGATTTATTTTGCTCTGCAGTTTTTCGCAAAGTTCATTTGCCATCGGCTGAACTTTATCATAGTTTACAAAATAAGTAGTTCCTGCCGTAACATTGCCAAGCCGGAAGTCGCCTTTGGTATCATCACACATTCCGAGCGGAGTGTTGCGCTTCTGCCCCGTATTTTTGTTCACTAATGCATTTATTTGTTTTAGAAATTCAGGAGTAATGTCAGTTTTATTTTTTGCCTTGTCAAGAGTAAACAGCAATGCTTCGTAATGATCCTTCACCATCAGGTGCTCGTTCATGGATTTGCCTTTAACGGTAATGCCTTCGGTGATGAGCAATGTTGTTTCTTCCAGCGTAAGTGTGCTGCCTTCAATGGCGCTGCTATGGTGCACAATGGCAATGCGGTTGAACTGATCAAAATCCATTATCTTGCTTAGTCCGAGCGATTCAAATTTTTCAGTGCAGGTATTTAATTCTTTCCAGTTCATGTTTTTCTGTTTTTATTCCGAGGGAGTCCCTTCGGGACAAATGTAAAATATCTTCTCTTCTCTTTTATGAAACCTTCAAGGTTTTCAAAACCTTGAAGGTTTTAACTTCGATGATTTTCAAAGCCCCATCCTCACGCTCAGGTGATAGGGATTGCTAAAGAATAGAGTGCGTTTTAGCATTGACAGGATGTTTGTAAATTTTTCCTGAGGGTGAAATAAAAACTTTTATCGGATTAAAAGTAAGCCATCCTGTTTTCCCATCTCCAAAACTTTGAATTCTATGGTAATAAGGTGGTATTTTTTCATCTGCTTTTGCTGACAAGTGATGTCTGAACTCATAAAACATAGATGATATTGATTGAACCCTAAAAAGATGATTACTTAGAAATGAAAAATTGTTTTTATTGTCTTCAAAAGATTCATCTGAAAGATTAATTAAAAACATGTCGTTTATTCTAAGTGTGGCAATGATTTCTTTTCCATCAGCAGGGAGTTTAATGATATTATCTCCCTGCATTTTTCTTTCAGTAGCAATCCATCGTGTGATTATTTCTTCATTAAGAGTATCGTCTTCTTTCTTGTACACAAGCACAGCGTAATTGTTTTTTGGATTTACGTATTGATTGGTTTCTTTCAATTGTTCCGAATTTCCAATATTTTGTTTTATCCTCACTTTTCTTATAGGAACAGGATCGCCATTTTTGTTTGGTAAATGAATTGGTTTGTCAAATGCTTGTTTGAATTTGTCTTTTTGTTCTTTTGTTTTAGCAATAGGTTTTCCGTTCTTTGGATCAATTTCCAAACCTCTTTCCAGTAGTCTTTTATAAACAAGAGTTCGTATCTTCTCATCTACGATTTTTGGAATCTTTGCTTCAGTCAAACTTTGTAATGGTTCTCGAATATGGAATGATTCTTCTCCTTGTTTATTTTTTCTTAAACCATAAACATGTGCATCATGAAGTTGACCTCTTGCTGCAATGCCTTTATTTATATGTTTTTTTGTAAAATGATTTCCATCTTTTTCAACCTTCTTTTTGACTTTATATTTACGTGACGTTAGAACACGATTTGTTTGCTTGTAAGAAACAAGTATAGAATTAACTGCTTTTTCAGCTTCAGTTCTGAATCCTTCCCAAGGCATTGGAAAATCTTTTAAATCATATTTCCTGTTATAACGATTCCATTTTGAAATTTCATTTAAATGATTTGCCTTGAAACAGGCCATAACCAAGGCATCAACTGCATGATGGCGGTGGTCATCTCTCGTTTTGGTATCGCCTTCCAAATTCAGGATTGAATTCAGCCCCCATTTATCACGCAGGTTTGCTGTCATTTGCCCGGGAGCAACTTTTACATTATCACATATTTTTTCTAAATAGGATTTTGCTTCTCTGCTTATATATCGTGTGTCATTTAATTGTCGAGTAATAAAGTCGTCATTGAATTTTTCTGCTGCGAATCTTTTAAACTTTTCATAGCGGAGAGGAAAGTCCTTGGTTGTGTAAAAGAGGTTTAAGGCACGTGCCTTTGCGTCTTCCCATTTTTCTGCTCCTTGTTTATTAAAATATTCGTAAGGGGTTTGTTCGCCTTTTTCATTATTTGTTTCGGCAAAACACAAAGTTTTATTCAGATAACTGTCGTCAAGTGTTCGGCTCCATGGCAGGATGTGTTCAATCTGAACCTCACCTGAAAATAATTTTTTAATACTTATTTCTTTTCCGGTATATGGGCAAGTGTGCTGGCATTCTTCCCATAATTTATATTTCAAAATGTTGTCCTGGGTTATCACTTGCTCTTGTTCTCTTAATCTTTCAATGGCATTCTTATTTGTTCTTTCATTATCTCTTTGAGCTTGCCGTATTTTTTGCCTTTTGTCTTTCGATATTTTTAAATCCCTTGATAATTCAATTTTTATTTCATCAAGTTTTCCATACTCATTAATAATTGCATTTGCGAGCTTTCTTAGTTCAAATAATGCTGTTGATACAATCGGGTTTCTAAGGTTCGCAATTTCTTTGTCCGCCTCTTTGCTTACAGGCAATTTTGCAATAACATCTGATTTGCTTATAGACGAACTGTGGTGATAAAGTTTTTCTAATTGTTCATCTTTTAACCCAAATTCATTTCTTAAAAAGTTTTTTAATTCCTCAATGTATCCTCCTTTGATTTTTGACCTTACAATTTCGGGGACATTGGTAATGATAAAATCTTTGTTTTTATCGCTAAGTTTTTCCCAATCATTGCCAAAAGCATTTTTTATTCCGCCAAGCGTTGTTGCCATATCATAAGTAAATCCTATTTGCAGGAAAGGCAGAATATTTAAAATTGCTTTTTTACTCAAGCTCGCATAGCCATCTTCAAGATTAAATTTGCTGATCTTAATTGCTTTTTCTTCATCAAAACCCCATTTCTTCATTGCATGTTCTTTAAGTTTATCTCTATCGTCAAAAAAGTACAGCACATGCCAAATATCTTCCTGTTCTTTTTCGGAAAACTCAAACCATTTTGAGCCAAAGTATTTTTTATTTGATAAGCTGCTGATTGTCCATGTTCCTTGGCATTTGTCATCATCTTCGTAGTTGAAGTTCCCGTCTGGTTTCTTTAACTTCTTTCTTATTTCTTTAAATTTAGGCTCGTCTTTAGTAAGCAATATTTCAAGAACTGTTTTTCCTTGTTCTGCATTTAGTTTTTTTCCATCACATTCAATTGTGTTAATAAATTGATGAGACCGATATAGTTCATAAGAGATTGTACTGGCAGGGCATTTTGTTTTCTTTGGCTCAAACGTGCATTTGCCAACAAGGAATTTTTGTGTTCTTAAAGGGCGCTGAAAAAAAAGAATACCGTCCTTCTTGTATCCATCTTTTTTTCTTCCTCCAAATAATTCTTTCAATTCATCGGTAAGCTCTTTATGATATTTTTTTTGAGACTCCCATATTTTTTCAAATTCATTAATGTACATCTGACGAGTGGTATAGCGATTCCTTATTCTTGGCAAACCATCTACATAACTTTGTTTCTTTTCTTCTGTACTTTCTTTTGGATAAATAGTGGAGAGGTAGCTTCCTAAGGTTTTTTCACCTATAAGTTCTTGTGTTTTTGTTATTCCTGTCTTTCCTGTTTTTTCATCTCCTTCATAAATTGCGCCTTCTTCTTTATCATTTGCTCCAGCACTTCTGCTGTTACTGAGAAATCCTCTGTGTTGTGCGATCTGGTAGAAAATCCTTCCCAATTGATTTAAGGAAATTTTTTCATTTAGCACTTTTTCTCTGAGCAAATACGGATTTTCTTTTAGCCATTCACGCATTTCAATAGTGTCGGGGAAGTCACCTGCTTTATACCATCTTGTGATTTGTTCTTCATTTAGAGGGCACATATTATGTTTTGATAATTCTTTGAGCAATATTTTCTTCCTGAGTTTTCTTCTGAAAATTTGTCTTCGCACTTGTCTGAAAACTCTTCGGGTGGAATTTTTGGATTGTTCATTTTCTCCTTCCCCCAAGTTATCTACTCCTTCCGGAAAAATCCTAACTCCTGTTCCTATTATTTTCTTTCCATCTTCAATCACCGCCCATCCAATAGAATTGGTTCCCAAATCAAGCCCAAGTATTTTAGCCATTGTAATAGTTATTTAATGAATGGCGAATATAAAAAAGTAAAATGAGGGGTGAAATGATTTTTCATATATTTGCTTCAAGAAATCAACGAGTTATCCCTCTTTGAACTTTCTTATCACAATAAGGCTATATGCCGAAGGTGAAAACCTTGAGCCCCGCTTCGGTGGGGCTTATTTTTTGTATCTATCCCTGCCACACTTCCTTGAACAGCCGCGCTAATTTCAAACTGGCAAAGGGTGTTTGAATTCTTTGAAAGGATATGTGAGTTGGGAGAATGAATCTTTAAATCCACATCGTGGATTGGAGAGTTGAGGGCATGTACCTTGGAATCCATGTCAAGAACCTTTAAGCTGCGTGCAAGAATCTGAGAGTTCACATCGGAAATCACTGAATTGAGAATATGGATATTTAAATCCATGTCAAGGATTTGAGAGTTGAGAGCGGGAACCTTTACATCTACGTCAAGAATGTACTATCCGAGCGTCTGAAACGCTAAAATAACGGCAAATAAAAAAGGGACAGGCGCATAGTTTCACGCCTGCCCCTTTCTATTCTGCGCCTCCGCTTAGCGAATCATGAATTTGATCCAATCGCACCAGTTGCCCATTCTGCCATTTTTAAGAATGGGACGATTTCTGAAATAAAAGATATCGCCCGGTATCAGATTCTCCACCGTGGTGTGAGCAGTGGTAGTGGCAGGCAGGTTAGTAATTGCAAGCTGGTCTTTGCTCATCTGCCATTCATGCGCTCCGCCTCCCGATGCGGTGAGCAGCACAGTGCCCGAAACATCTCCCTCGGTTGCCTCATCATCCTGCTTTTGGCGGGGCGATACTTTTTTAACATCATAGCCCGCACCCAGAATAATGTTTTCGGCAGTGGCAGGAAGTTTATCCGCTGCTGCCTGAACCATGGACATGATGTTTCTCAAATCGGCAATCACTGTTTGCAGCACTGCGTTGCGCGCATCGGCAGTGCCGGCAGTATGCGCCCGCGAGTTTGTTTCGGCTGCAACCAGCGCAGCGATGTCTGTTCCTAACTGCGCAAGCGAAATGATGTTGGCAGGGTAGGGAACAGGAAAACTTGAATTGCCCGTGAGCGACTTTTGAATGAACTGCGCTTTCACGATCTTGTCGCCAATTGGTTTTGGCATGTTCAACACCGCCAGAATGTGCCGGATCGGTGTTTTTGGTTTTGTAGCCATATTACATGTTGCCTGCTGTTTTATTGGCAGGACTTATTGTGCCTCGCCTAAACCCTCTCCTGAAGGAAAGGGAACAGAGAAGCGTTTTGTTTTTAGTTCAGAGTAACATTATAACATGGCTGATAATTTCAGATAAAACGCAGGCGGTAAAACAAATATTGCGTGAAGGAAATGGGATTTAGACGAATTGCGTTTTTAAATTGCTGTGTACGATAAAGCGCAAGACGAATGCCCTAATAATTTAGACAATGGTTTAGGAGAAAACAACCTCTTAGGGGGTATGCGCGCAAAAGTATACGCACTACATGGAATCATTGGCGCAAAAAAACGTCTACTATGAAAATAAGGCTATATTTACACTTAATCAAATAAAACATATAATATCATGAACGGAATTATTAAAAAAAAGACAGACAAAGGTTTTGGTTTCATTAAAAGCGAAGGCCAGGAAAAAGATTTATTCTTTCACAGCAATTCAGTGGTAGGTACCACGTTCGATCAGCTTAATGAAGGAGATAATGTAACTTTTGAAGCCGAAGATTCTCCTAAGGGAAAGAACGCAGTTAATGTTCAAAGAGCTTAGTGCTATCAGTCCTTTCTGATCCGAAGGATTTCTACGGAAAGGAATTTGAAATCGGACTGATGAAAAGAAAAGGCGCATCCTCACGATGCGTCTTTTTTATTTATATCTGTTTCGTCCTGAAATAAGTTGACACAAAACCAACTTATTACCATATAACCACACGCAAGCTATCCGGCCGATACATGGCATCGCCTTGTTTCACATTAAATGTTTTATAAAACTCCGGAATGTTGCTTAAAGGTCCGTTTACCCGGAATTGTGCAGGGGCATGTACATCGGTCATTATCTTCCGTGCCAGCGATTCTTTTTTAATATTTATCATCCATGCATAGGCATAGGCAAGGAAGAAACGCTGGTCGGGTGTGAGTCCGCTTATTATTTGGTTTTCTTTGTACTGCGGTGTTTTCTTAAACGCTTCGTAGCCCATTACCACACCACCGAGATCGGCAATATTTTCTCCTTGAGTGGCATCTCCGTTTACGTGCATGCTGTCGAGCACTGTGTATTTGTTAAACTGTTCCACTATCAGCTTTGTTTTGGCAACAAATTTTTTTCGGTCTTCAGGCATCCACCATTTGTTGAGATTTCCCTTTTCATCGTACTGGCTGCCTTCATCGTCAAAACCATGAGTGATCTCGTGGGCAAAAGTAGATCCTCCTATAATGCCGTAGAGTATGGCATCATCGGGCATGCGTCCTTCAAAGCCGGGCACAATGATGTTGCAGCCTGGAATGGCAATTTCGTTGTTCCCCGGATTGTAATATGCATTGTAGGTCTGCGGGGTCATGATCCACTCCGTGCGGTCAACAGGTTTTCCGTATTGGTTTATGTTATAATTGTAATACCAATTATTAGCCCGCATCACGTTTGTGCAATAACCGCTGCGCTCAATTTGCAGGGCGCTCATGTCTTTCCATTTATCAGGATATCCTACCTTCATCACAATGGTGGATAGCTTGCTCAATGCTTTTGTTTTGGTGGAATCGCTCATCCAATCTAACTTCCTGATATGTTCTGCAAATACATCGCGTATATTATTGCCTATCTCCAGCAGTTTTTCTTTGGAACCTTTTGGCAGGTACTCATCCACATACACTTGTCCCAGCAATTCGCCCAGCGAACTGTTTGTTTCTTCCACCACGCGTTTCCATCTCGGTTTCTGTTCGGTTACTCCGTTCATGATTGTGGAGTAGAATTTAAAATTTTGCTGTTCAGTTTCTTTGTTCAGGTAAGCGGCATAGGTATTTACCAGGTTCCATTTTAAATATGCTTTCCAGTTATCAATGGAATATTTTTTTGTTAAAACATTCAATGTCGTATAAAACTCAGGTTGTTTGATGATGACCGAGTCGGCATTTTTAACACCCATCTCAGTCAGGATTTCGTTCCATGCAATAGCGGGAGTTAGTTTATTGAATTGCGCCAAACTCATTTTGTTGTAATTCTTTTCGGGGTCGCGCAACGCTTCTAATTTGCGAGAGGACTTAGCAAGATCGGTTTCCATTTTCATAATTGCATCGACATTCTTTTTCGCAAGGGTTTCTTCCTGACCGATCAGTTTGAGCATCGCTTCTATATGTTTCACATATTCATTGCGGATATTTACCGTGCGGGTATCTGTGTTGAAATAGTAATCGCGCTGCCCTAAGCCCAAACCGCCTTGGGAAAAAGTCAGTGCATATTTGGAGCTGATCCTATCATCCTGTCCTATGCCAAATGAAAATGCCGGACGAACTCCTATCGTATATAAATGCGCGATGGCTGTCATCATAGATTGAAGGTCATTAACGGCATCGATCTTTTGCATCTCTGTAGTTAAAGGTGCTATTCCGTTTTTTTCAATGTCCAGCGTATCCATTCCGGAAGCATAGAAATCGCCTATCTTTTGTTTATTGCTTCCTTTCTCAGCTTTGGTGTCGGCTGCGGCTTCTATGCAAACATGCCTTACCTGTTCGTTGATCGTATCTCCGATTGTTTTGAAGATCCCATTGCTTTTCTCCGATGCAGGAATAGGGTGGCTGTTAAACCATCCTCCGTTTGCATAATTAAAAAAATCTGTTGCAGGGTTAACGGTGGTGTCGCGATTGTTAACCAAAGGGTCAGGCAGTGTTTGCTCTGTGGGTTTCTTGTCTGCATTGTTGCATGCGATCAATGCGATCAGCGAAAAGAATGCTGTGGCTAAATTGTTTTTGAATTTCATAAATTGTTGATTATGTAAATCAGGTTTTTGAGTATTTGTATCATATAGCATAATGCCAATAATGCGAACAAATGCGAATGTCACGAATGGATTTACCTGCCGGACGGAAGACAGGTTCGCATCATTCGCATTAATTCGTGTTTTTGCATTATTTTATCAATAAAATTATTTCTAAAATCAGAGTTGTTAATTTATTTGCTTAAGAATTCTCTGATCAATTTAAATTCATCTGCCGGCTCTTCTACCTGCGGGTTATGGCCGCTGTGTTCAAACATTACATATTTTGCCTGCGGACAATACTCTTTGTATTTGATCATCATCCATGGCACGGCTACACGGTCGTATCTTCCGCCAATAACAAGGATGGGCATTTTCAGGTCTTTCAATTGTTTTCTGAAATCAAAAGTTCCAATATCGCTGCCAACAATAAAATCTCCGTCTTTGCCTACCATCTGATAATACAGTTTTGTGTTCATTGGATTCGGATAGGGCTTTCTTCCTCTTCTTTTAAAATTATCGGGATTGTATGCATATAAGAAACCATAGGGCACTCTTCCGTAAACTTCCTGATGAATAGGATCGCTGGAGATTGCACCTTGCTCTCTCAATATCATCAAGGTATCCCACATTTCCGGATAATTTGTTTTCATTTCATGATTGCTGTTGTCATCATTTTCCTGCCACATAATGAAGCTGTGAAAAGTATTTGCCAGAATTAAATGATTGACATTGTTGGGATATTTTATGGCGTATCCCTGCGCAACCACTCCTCCGTAAGAATGACCAAGAATATTAATCTTTGAAAAGCCCATTGCTTTTCTCAACCCTTCCATGTCTTCTATGTCTCTTGCCAATGTATACTCACTTACGTTTTTTGCTGTATCCGATTTTCCTCTGCCAAAACCATCAAAATAAACCAACGTGTTTGTGGTGGAAAGCGAATCGAAACTTCTTAATCCATAGTGTGAGCCGCCCGGACCTCCGGCAATGAAAAACAGTGGATCACCTTTGCCGAAGCTGACCGTCCAGAGCTTTGCTCCATTTACAGTATAGTATTTTCCATCCGTTTGGCTGGAAGGAAAGGATTGAGAGAAAGCATTGCCGAACAGCAGTAAAAGAATGGCAAAGAATCCCGATGAAAGGAAAGTGTGTAAAAGTTTTTTCATGTTTTTGTTTTTAATGTTGCAAGAATAAATAAAAATCAGCAGAAAGAAAGAGTTGTTGATAAAGTTTGGCTTATTCCAATACTCTAACCACTACCGAACTTCCCACCGAGAGGTTGTATAATTTTGAAACGCTGTCCTGCACCTGTGCAATCTCCAGATATCCTGCTGAGTTGAAAAGCGCGAGTATATTTCCACCGGCAGTTTCGTTGTAGCGCAGGGAGAGTTCATTGATCTCTTCCCCGGAGAACTCGATCGTGAATTTCTTTCCCTTTACTGTATCGCTGAACAACTTCTTTGTAATGTTTATTACGGCATTTCCGTAGGAGTCGATGTACATTACGGTTCCATGCAGGGTGTTATCTGTGAAAACGGGATTCACCGTATCCACTTTTCTGAAATCATCTTGTTGCATGCCCAGTACTTCGGGAGTGCCGCCACGCGCAAGATGGCAGGCAGCTTTCACAAAAATATTCTTCAGCGGAAAGATAAGCAGTTCGGTTTCCTGCCGGATGTTGCTGAGGTCGTAAATCTTATCAGGCACTTTATCGAAAAGCAAAGAGAAAATCCCATTGTCGGTTCCTATGAAATAATGTCCGTCACAATAAATGGCAAGATGATTTTGATTGGCTGCTATTTCCGCATTCACTCCAAGTATGTGCACTGTCTCCTTCGGAAAGTTCGGATACGCCTGACTGAGCACATAGGCAGCATGGCGAATATCAAATGCCGGAACAGAATGAGAAATATCCACAATAACAGCTTCGGGCATCTGGCTGAGAATAGTGCCTTTCAGCGCGCCCACGTAATAATCGTGCAAGCCAAGGTCGGTAGTGAGAGTGATTATTGCCACTGAAAGTTTATGGTTTATGGTTTAGAGTCTGCCGTTTGTTCACTATTTGTTCAAAAACCAAAATGTTTTTTTCTTTAATTTGCTTCGCAAAAGTAAACACAATAAACGATTTACCATTCATAAATTAAATTTTCCCTCTTGAACGAACTACTCATCCGCATTGAATCCGACAATCCCATAGAGTTTTACGGGATAAACGACCGGAACCTCTACCTGATCAAAAAAAACTTTCCTAAGCTTAAAATTGTTGCGCGCGGTGATACCTTAAAGGTTTTGGGAGAACAAGAGGAGCTGGATGTCTTTGAGAAGAGAATACAGGCACTGCAGAATTATTTCTCCTCCAACGGAAGGCTGTCGGAAGAGATGATAGAGCAGATACTTACCGGAAACGATTCTCAATTAAATTCTTCTACTGATTCGAAAGATGTAATTGTTTTTGGCAATAACGGGATAATTGTAAAGGCAAGAACTGCCAATCAGAAAAAGATGCTGGAGAGCGCAAAGACCAACGATGTGATCTTTGCAATTGGTCCTGCCGGAACAGGAAAAACATATACTGCAGTGGCGATGGCGGTTCGTGCACTGAAAAACAAAGAAGTGAGAAGAATTGTTTTGTGCCGTCCGGCTGTGGAAGCAGGGGAGAGCTTAGGATTTCTTCCCGGTGATATGAAAGAAAAACTGGATCCCTATCTCCAGCCCTTGTACGATGCGCTTTACGATATGATCCCCGCAGAGAAAATGCAATACTATGTGGAAAATCGCATACTGGAAATTGCCCCTCTTGCTTTCATGCGCGGCCGCACACTTGATCACGCCTATGTAATTCTTGACGAAGCGCAGAACGCAACGGCAGGACAACTGAAAATGTTTTTGACAAGAATGGGAACTACCGCAAAATTCATTATTACAGGAGATATTACACAGATCGATCTGCCGAGAAATCATCCTTCGGGATTGCTCAATGCGGAACATATTCTTAAAGGCATTCCCGGAATAGATTTCATTCATCTGGATGGAAGCGATGTGGTGCGCCACAAAATAGTAAGGAGTGTTATTGATGCATACGCTAAGAATACAGAAAATGAAAATAAATAGCCCCTCCTAACCTCCCCGAAGGGGAGGAACTGGATGATCCCCCTCCCTTTGGGAGGGAAGGGTCCGATGACTCTGACGAGTATCGGACTCCGTCAGAGGTGGGCTTAGTAATAATAAATATATTTCTATGGACGCAATTACTTCAACCAACTTTAAATTACCCGGACAAAAAAGTTTTTATAAAGGGAAAGTGCGCGATGTGTATAATATCAACGATGAACTTTTGGTGATGGTGGTATCCGACAGGATATCCGCCTTTGATGTGGTGCTGCCGAAAGGCATTCCATACAAAGGACAGGTGCTGAATCAGATCGCTTCCAAATTTCTGAAAGCGACTTCTGATATTGTTCCTAATTGGGTGATCGATACTCCCGATCCGATGGTAACGGTGGGAAGATTGTGCGAACCATTCAAAGTGGAAATGGTGATACGCGGATACATGAGCGGCCATGCATGGAGAACTTACAAATCGGGCAAGCGCGAACTTTGCGGAGTGAAACTGCCGGAAGGAATGAAGGAGAATGATAAATTCCCAGAGCCAATCATTACGCCAACAACCAAAGCATCCGTAGGTCATGATGAAGACATTTCCCGCGAGGAGATTCTTAAACAGGGTATTGTATCGAAGCAAGATTACGAGCAACTGGAAAAATATACCCGCGCAATTTTTAAACGCGGCACCGAACTTGCGGATAAGATGGGATTGATATTGGTAGATACTAAATATGAATTCGGTAAGTTGGTCGGGATTTCAAATCCCGACCGGCATAATAATATTTACCTCATAGACGAAATCCATACGCCCGATTCATCCAGATACTTTTATAAAGAAGGGTATGCCGAACGCCAGCAAAAAGGGGAACCTCAAAAACAACTCTCAAAGGAATTTGTTCGTGAGTGGCTGATGGCAAATGGGTTTCAGGGCAAGGACGGACAGCAAGTCCCTGAAATGACGGATGAAGTGGTGAAGCAGATATCCGAGCGTTATATTGAACTCTATGAAAACATTCTGGGAGAAAAGTTTCAGCGTGCCGATGCATCAAATGTTTTGAAGAGGGTGGAAACGAATATTAATTCTTTTCTGAATAAGCATTCCAACCTTTTGCAATTATAATCCGTCTTGCACTCTTATACATCAATGATGCGTTTTTATTTAATATCCTATATGCTCTCCTGCAAAGGCGATGTGAGAAGCATTTATCAAACAGGCAATAATTATATATAACACCTAAACCATAAACCCCTAAAAACAGATGAAAGAACAATGTGATTTTCCAGCCTTTACTGCATACCTGCTTGAAGACGATATTCTTCATATCGAAATAAAACAAGTGGATAAGCTGTATCCAAAAGATATTGAACAGGTAAAAGATTATTTTATAGAAACAGGAATGGGAGACAAAGTGTTTACATTAACAACATTTCAGGGCTTTATTCCAATTGGGTATGAAACTATGAAGGCGGCTGTTAAGTACTTCAAGCAAAACATGATTGGCGCTAAAGCCTGTGCTGTAGAGAACCTCGCGCTTCGCATGACGATGCGTTTGTTCATTAAATTTTATAAGCCAAATTATCCGATAGCCATTTTTAATACTCAGCATGAGGCGTTGGCATGGTTAAAGGAGCAGAAGATTAAGGAGAAGAAGAAGACAACTTCGCTGGATGCGGTTTAGGCAATAATTATATAACTCCATAAACCATAAACCCCGGAACAAATGAAAGAACAATGTGATTTTCCTGCCTTTACAGCATACCGGCTTGAAGACGATATTCTTCATATCGAAATGAAGAAGGTAAATAAACTATATGCACAAGATGTGGAACAAATAAATGACTGTTACCTTAAAGTCGGCAAGGGAGGCAAAGTGTATTCACTAATAACATTTCAGGGTTTTATTCCAATTAGTACTGAGGCCATGAAGGAGGCTGCTAAAAAAAGAAAGTACAATATTGAAGGGGCTAAAGCATATGTGGTGAAGAGTATAGCACTTCGTATGGGGGTCGAGTTTTTTATGAACTTCTATACGCACAAATACCCAATAGCTATTTTCAGCACCACCCTTAAGGCGATTGCCTGGTTAAGGGAGCAGAAGATTAAGGACAATAAGATTATAGAGGTGTTAGTTTAAGGAGGAATAACTTATTCTGTGAGATTATTTTATAGCGTATAGCTTGTTTTTGATGGCATATTTAACAATGCCAACTACGTTTTTTAGTTTTAGTTTTCTTAAAATATTTTTACGCCTTTTATCTATTGTCCCCTTGCTTAATTTAAGTTTAGCGCCAATTTTTTTACTGCTATGCTCTTCGCATATTAACGTTATAACTGTTATCTCTTTCTGAGTGAGTATGTTGTTTTTGTTAAAACGCAGCTTGCCATTTTTGCTGTAAGATATATTCCCCTCATGTAATCGGGCTACCAGCTTTAGTGTGTCAACTTCTTTTTGAGAAAATGTATTTTGTCCCATATAGTGTGTATGTTAGTTTTCCGCAGCCAAGATACAAAACGTTTATATCTTCTTATCTCTTGTTTTTAAGATTCTCAATCGTTACCTTAATTTCATAATGATCTCTTTCTTCTATCAGCTCGGTGAGCTTCTTTGTTTCTTCGGGGGTTAAGGCAATGACATCCGAAGAAATATCGTTCCACACATGATACTTATCGCCAAATGCCTTTGTAAGTATGGAGTGTGTGGTTTCGGAATCATCTCCCTCAGAGGGCGCTTTGTGTTTTGATTCATTATCCATTTTCAGTGCATCAGCTTTTCAAAGGTAAGAGGTTTCTCAATTACCTTAAAGATGTAGGGGTGTTTGTGTTGGTTTCTTAAGGGGAACAACCATTCATGCCGCTGCAGGTGTGCGCTCACTATGGAAATTTTAATTCCCTCCGTAATATCTTTCGGCAGTTTTTCAAACGCTTCTATAAAGTTAAATCCGTTTTTTTCGGGAAGCTCCATGTCTAAGAGGATGAGTTGGGGCCGGGTGACAGGGGAGAGGGCTTGAAATAATCTAAGGGCTAAGTCAACGTTGGTGGCGGTATAGATCACATCGCAGATGTTATTATTACGCAGAATGATGCTGTTAAGAAAGTTGTCGGTTTCGCTATCGTCTATCAATAGCGCTGCGCTGAACTCATATTGTGGTTGCTTATCCATATATTGTTTATTTAGAAGCCAAAAGCCTCCCCCAACCCAAGCCCCCTCTAACTCCCCCAAAGGGGGAGAACTTGCGCGTGCAGCTCCCTCCCTTTGGGAGGGTTGGGGTGGGCTTTTGGGGTGGGGCTTTTTGGTCGCCCGTTCTTACCATTTTAAAAAAGCCATCTGAAGGTGGAGGGTGTAACGGGGATGAGCCGTTCGACACGCTTGCCGGACTTGCTCCGTTTGGAAGGGAGGATTGGTTTGTTTTTCATTTTTGCTTTTCTTTTTTTGAGGTGTGTTGTTCTTTTGTAAAGCATGATTGTGATGTGTTGTACTTACTAATGCTTGTAATGTTTCAAAGCATTGCAGGTATTTGGTTATTTAGTTTGTTGTTACCATCCATCCTCTGCTTCTTAAGGCAATTAATGCGGGGAATGCAGGATCGGGCACGGGCATGGTGCCTCCCGAAATGTTAAGCATTCCTCCGCTGGTTCCGTAATCGTTTATCTGGTTGATGAGCGCATACACATTGGTTAAGGTCAGATCGTTTCCATAAAAGTTAAATGTTGTTGCCATGCTGAAATCACCATCAATCGTAATGACTGTTGCTTTGATATTTGGCATCTGTAGGGCTGAAACGGTGACAAACACTCCGGAAATTACTTCGGCAACGGTTATTGTTTTTATTCCGGTGCTGGTATAAACGTGCTGAAAAACAATGGTGCCTCCGGCTGTGAGGTTTGCCGAATTGGTGATGCCGCTTTCCCATGTGGCAAGTATTCCGCCTCCGCTGGCGGAGAGATTGCCGGTGATAATTATCTCCAGCGGCATGCCGCCAATTACGTTTTGGTTGGAGGTGATGGTGATGATGCCTGATGATGGAGTCGGGGGCGGGGGTGTGCCTCCTCCAGCAGTGCCGGTGCGGCCAAGATATTGCTGGTCAAAAAAGTCCATGCCTCTATCCACATTGCCGAGATATTCGATGGCTAAGATGAGCAGGTTTTTGTTTAGTTGAAATTCAAGTGCGGC
Source organism: Bacteroidota bacterium (assembly GCA_016213435.1). Taxonomy (GTDB): domain Bacteria; phylum Bacteroidota; class Bacteroidia; order Palsa-948; family Palsa-948; genus Palsa-948. The sequence continues at coordinate 5,808 of JACRAL010000007.1, read as the reverse complement.
ACGGGTAGTGGCTATTTCCGATGATTCGGCATCCACCACTTCCATCCCCTGCAATTGTTCGGTGCGGGAACTGCTGAACGAGGCACGGATGGCGGTAAATTCATCCACCACCGGCTGTGTTATTTCAGCCACATGCCTGGTGCAGGCGCTTATAATCGTGTCCATTAATACTAACGCCTCAGGTTTGGCTATCTTATTATATTCGTCTTTGCCTCTGGGGAAAAATTCGAGATACTGTGGGGTATCTTTCGGAAATTTGAACGCTATCAGGTTATAATATTTATCTACTGTATCTATAAACTGCTGTAAAGAAAGGTCGTTGATGCGGGTTTTCGATTTTTGTATGGCAACAGCCAAATGTTTGTCCTCTATGTTTCCAAAAAAATCGGTGAAAGCAGTTGAAGTAAGTGATATTATTGCATCATACTTGCCTCCGGTATTATTTTGCACCAGGGCGGCAAGGTGTTTTTCGGTGAACCGCTGCAGGTTAGGGCGGCTTACAGGATCTCCACTTTCAAACATCAGTGAGAAGTATTTTCTTAAATCTATCATGGCATAAAATATTTAATGGTGAATATTTATAGATAATGGCATTTGAGATTTCCCAAACAGGATTGCGGATACCCGCAATGGCACTTGAGATTTCTCAAACAGGCTTGCGGACGCCCGCAATGGCACTTGGGATTTCTCAAACAGGCTTGCGGACGCCCGCAATGGCACTTGGAATTTCCCAAACAGGCTTGCGGACGCCCGCAATGGCACTTGAGGTTTCCCAAATATAATTCCGAGCGTTCGGAAATAGAATTTTAATGTTCCAAAGGTCATGGTTTAATTGGTTTTTGTTTGTTTTTTTCCTAATCAAGGTTGTGTGCGTAATCACCCACTTCCTTTCTTTTTAATGGTTTTCTTTTTCTTCTTGCCGGGAGTGCTTGCCGGTTTAAGCAGATCAGCATCCAGCTTGTCAATCTCCTTTTTCCATTTACGCCATGCGCGGATCTCCTCTTTGGAGGGCGGAGGTCCGGGTAATTCAAATCCGAGTGATATCATATGGGTTGTGTTTTTAGAAGCCAATCCTATCCCGATAGCTATCTGGACCCTCAAAAAAGGGAAAGATTTTTATATCCTTGTTCTCTTTTTTTGGGGAAGGATTGGGAATTGGTTTTATGTTTTGTTGTATTGCTATTGACTGTATCAATCCTACAATTTCATTGCCCGTGAGCGATAGGTTTACGTTGCTTGCTTTCAAAGCTGCCAGAGGCATTGTTTTAATTGCTGCATCATCGGGATGCTGCACAATGGTGAATGCGCCTCGCTTTTTTGCCATCCGCATTCCATGCGCCCCATCCGAGTTTGCGCCTGATAATATGATGGCAATGAGTTTTTCTCTATAGGCATACGAAGCGGTATCGAACGTGAGGTCAATGGCAGGGCGCGAATAATTAAGCATCTCTTCGGAGGATAAAGAGAAGGTGTGAGAGGGTTCAACAAAGAGGTGGTAATTAGCCGGGGCAATGTATGCTATTCCGTTTTTCAGCGGATCTTTGTCGTTGGGTTCCATCACCGGAATGGCAGATATGGAAGATAATGCCTCTACCATGCCATTGCGCACATGCTTGAGCCGATGCAGGCAAAATATGAGCGGCATGTTTATGTTTTTGGGAACACTATTCAATATTCTTATAACCACCGGAAAGCTTCCTGCCGAGCCTCCTATCACTATTGCTTTGTATTGTATCATGGTTAAAATGATTGTTTAATACGCAGCCCCACCTAAATTTCCCTGCGGGCGCAACCTTGCGGTTGTCCTTCAGGGAGGACTTTCACGTGCAACTCTCCCCCTTTGGGGGAGTTGGAGGGGGCTCTATCCTTTAATAAGATGCCACAAGGGTTTTAATATATACTCGCATAATGTGAGCGCTGCTAAAACAGCGCCTACAACCATTGATAGCACTTCTAATAAGTGTAACCAAATGTCATTAGCGGGTTTGTTCGGTTGTGTATTTATCTTATGATGCATTTTATGATGGGCATGCATTAGCGGGTCTCTTTTTTGCTGCATAGGTTTAGGATGTGTGTGTTCTATAATGATAGTGTCATCATTATCATCGGGCGAGAGGATGTTTTGAGTGTTGGTTGATCCTTTCCTACATGGAGCTATTGCTTGTCCATCTCCATTTAGGGTCGGGGCATCTTTTTGGGTAAGTTCTAATTGTTTCATTTAAGGAAGAGGTTTATTGTTTTTGTGCTGTTCTTATTTGTTCTGTGCCTGCCATTATTTTTTGGCTTACTAAATATTCTGAGTTGCTGTTGATATAAACTAAGCGGTAGTATTTTGTTCCTTCATAAGAAACATCTTTGAAGTAATGTGCTACCACCAGATCTCCGGTAATTTCAGATACGCTTTTGGTGCCAATGATGTTAAAGTTTACTCCATCGTTTGAACGGTAAAGAATAAAGCCGCCTCTATGGCGCATGTGCTGAACCTGCCAAACCAGGTATACTGCTGTTTCAATCATTCCGGATTTGCTTGTATCCTTTATCTCTTTTGCTGAAAAAGATACTATGCGTGTTGCTGTATCGTGCTTCATAGGCACTTCTTGTCCATCGTTTGCCATTGTGTTAAGTACAATTTGCTGGGCGCTGGTGTTGGTGAAGAAAAAGGTGAGAAGGATGAGAAAGAGGAAGAAGCCCCAAGCCCCTCCTATCCCGATCGCTATCGGGACCTCCCCAAAGGTGAGGACTTTCACTTCCTGCAACTCCCTCCCTTTGGGAGGGTTGGGGTGGGCTTGAAAGGTTAGGAGGGGCTTGGCATTTTGTTTTATTGTTTTCATGGAGCAGTATTAAATGTATGCTGTAAAAATAAGTTAGAATACAATACAATCAAAACATTTAAATACCGAAGGCACCGGTATAAATACCGACTTTAGCTATGAAAAAAGGGGGCAAAAAAGGGGATGTAATTTATGCCTCACAGTTTAGTGAGAACCATTAACTTTGCCATTATTTCTATAATGGAAGGGTGCAAACAGCAAGTGCCTTTTAATATACGTAACGATACAAACCATGAAAGAAATTAAAGTTTTGATTGTTGACGATCACAGCATTATACGCAAGGGGCTTCGCTTGGTGCTGGAATCGGATAATGGCGGTCATGTTTTTTTAATTGACGAAGTGGGCTCGGGTAAAGAAGCAATAGGGAAGATAAAGCAAACTGAATATGACATAGTGCTGATGGATTATATGATGCCCTATATGAACGGTGCAGAAGCCACCCGGGCAATAGTGCGTTTTAAGCCGGATGTTAATGTATTGGCGGTATCTAATTACGATGAATTAGAATACGTTAAAAGTATTATGAAAGCAGGCGCCAAAGGGTATGTACTGAAAAATGTTAATTCCGGAGAGTTGGTTACAGCGGTACTAACTGTTTTGAGAGGATCAAAGTATTACTCCAACGATATCGCTCTTAAGTTACTGGAGGAAGCCGAAAAGAATAAGAAGCTGCTTTCGAAGAAAGTAATGACAAAAAAAGAAGTGAGAATTATTAAATTAATAGCCAAATCCTATACAAGTAAGCAAATAGCAAGAGAATTTGGTGTTACTAAAAGAGTCGTAGATTACTATAGGGCAGAGTTGTTAAAAAAAATGCGTGTTAATAATACAGCCGGATTACTTATGAAAGCCAAAAAGTTGAAGTTAATTGCTTAAAGTATTACCCCATCCTGCATCACTAATTTCCTGTCTGCCATGTTAGCGAGTTCTTCGTTGTGAGTAACAATGATAAATGTTTGCTGGAATTTCTCTCTGAGAGTAAAAAACAAGCGGTGAAGTTCTTTCGCGGTAGCCGAATCTAAGTTGCCTGAAGGTTCATCGGCAAGAATCACTGCGGGATTATTTATCAATGCACGGGCAACTGCCACTCTTTGTTGTTCTCCTCCAGAAAGTTCAGAAGGTTTGTGATCTATTCTATCTGTCAATCCTAAAAAGGATAATAACTCTTTTGCCTTAATCTCAGCTTCCACCTTTCCTTTTCCTGCAATGAAAGCGGGCAGGCAAACATTTTCTAAGGCGGTAAACTCAGGTAGTAAATGATGGAACTGGAAAACAAAACCTATCTGCTTGTTTCTGAATTCGGCAAGTTCTTTATCGCTGAGTCCAACAATGTTTATATTGGCGATATTAATTTCTCCTTTATCTGTTTTATCAAGCGTGCCAAGAATTTGGAGCAGCGTAGTCTTTCCTGCACCCGATGCGCCTACGATGGAAACTATTTCGCCTTTCTTCACCTCAAGCGAAACTCCTTTCAAAACAGCTAAGGTGCCGTAGGATTTGTGTATGTTGTTTGCTGAGATCATTTGCCCCTTCCCTAAAGAGAGAATTTTTTTGTGATTGTTAAAAACAATTAGACCGTGAAAATACAAATTGTTACTACATTCGCTCACTCAAGCCTACGCTCCCTTCCCTTCAGGGAAGGGTAGGGGAAGGGCATCAAAATCTGTTTTATGAATTTACACGAATACCAGGGAAAATCAATCTTGCGTCAGTATGGCGTTTCCGTTCCGGAAGGAGTTGTTATTGAAAAAGCACCCGATGCGGTAGATGCTGCAAAAAAAGTGCAGGAGAAAACCAAGTGTGATGTGTGGGCGGTGAAAGCTCAGATCCACGCGGGAGGAAGAGGTAAGGGAGGCGGAGTTAAAATTGCCAAATCTCTGGAGGAAGTTCAAAAATATGCCGAAGCAATTGTTGGGATGAACCTTGTAACACCACAGACCGGTGCAAAAGGAAAGAAAGTGCATAAAGTATTAATTGAGCAAGGCGTTTATTACAAAGGACCCACTGAGCCGAAGGAATTTTATATGAGTGTTTTAATGAACAGGAATGTAGGCAGGAACATGATCATGTATTCAACTGCCGGAGGAATGAGCATTGAAGAAGTTGCAGAAAAAACTCCCGAACTTATTTTTAAAGAAGAAGTGGACCCGAAAGTGGGCTTGATGCCTTTTCAATGCCGCAGGATTGCATTTAATCTCGGACTGAGCGGGAACGCATTTAAGGAGATGACAAAATTTGCAGACTCTCTTTACCACTCATACCTGAACTGCGATGCTTCTCTTTTTGAGATCAATCCGGTGCTGAAAACATCTGACGATAAAATCTTTGCTGCCGATTCAAAAGTTACGCTGGATGATAACGCATTGTACCGCCATCCTGATTACGCTGCCATGCGCGATAAACTGGAAGAAGACCCAACCGAAGTGGAAGCAGGTGAGCATGAACTTAACTATGTGAAGCTGGATGGAAACGTGGGCTGCATGGTAAACGGTGCCGGACTTGCAATGGCAACGATGGACATTATTAAACTTTCGGGCGGAGAACCTGCAAACTTTTTAGATGTGGGCGGAACTGCAAATGCACAACGGGTAGAAGTTGCTTTCCGCATCATTCTCAAAGACCCGAATGTAAAAGCAATCCTTGTAAATATTTTCGGAGGCATTGTGCGCTGCGACCGTGTTGCGCAGGGAATTGTAGATGCGTATAAAAATATGGGAACTATAAATGTTCCAATCATAGTTCGTCTGCAAGGCACCAATGCCGTTGAAGCAAAGAAGATCATTGATGAATCAGGATTGAAAGTTCATTCTGCCATTCAATTGCAGGAAGCCGCTGATCTGGTGCAGAAGGTGTTGAAGTAAAAGACTTGGAATACCTTTTATAGTTTATGAACTTTTGCATGAGTTGTATGGGGTGATGGATAGCATTTTAACTAATCATCAATAAATAAAACACCATGAAAGCACTTTGCAAATT
>JACRAL010000115.1 GCA_016213435.1 Bacteroidota bacterium | reverse complement strand
TATTATTAGCCTATTGACCTTTTATTTCTCAGGCACCGCCCAGGTAGCCATCAACCCATCCAATAACCCTGCCGACAATTCTGCCATGCTCGATGTAAGCGCCACAGACCGCGGCGTGCTCATTCCCCGCATGACGCAGGCTCAGCGAATAGCAATTGCAAACCCAGCAACCAGTTTATTGGTTTATCAGACTGACGGGGCAAGCGGCTATTACTACAATTCCGGCTCTCCCTCTTCACCAAACTGGGTAGCTCTGTTCACCAGCGCCACAGCAGGCTGGAGTGTAACCGGCAATGCAGGAACAAACCCGAACACACATTTTATTGGAACAACAGACAGCGCTGATTTTGTTTTCAAAACGAATAACACAGAAAAATTCAGGATTGCAGCGAACGGGAATGTGGGGATTGGGACGGCGAATCCAGCAAGCGCATTGTATATTTGGAAAGATTTCAATGGACCTATGGTCATGTTTGAGCAGGATAATATTTTTAATTCCGCATTTGTTGTTGCTGGCCCGGCATCATTTTCTGACACTGTAAGTGTTGTCGATTTCTGGTTAAACAATGGTTCAACTCCGGGTTTACATCTAAAACAAAATGGCTATATTGGTATAGGGAAATATAATCCAAGCGTTCCTTTAGAAGTACAAAAACCTTATCCCGGTTCATCAGGAACGTTTGAAGTAGCAAAATTTACAGTACTAGATGCTACTGGTACAACTGATCGTGGGCTCAGAATCTTTGGAACGAGCAGCGGTTCAGCTGTAGGTATTGGAAAAACAACATCTGCAGATTTTCAGTTTTATGACCATGAAACAAATCCTTTAATTACAGTAAAAGACAACGGCAACGTCGGCATTGGAACATCAACTCCTGGGGCAAAACTTGATGTGAATGGTGATATAAAGACAAATGAATTAAAGATGGCACAGTTTATAAGAAAAACAATAGGTGTTGTTTCTGTCTCTTCTGAAACTATTGTTGCTACACTAACAATACCTAATTATTCTCCATTTAGCGCAGAAATTACAGCGCATTGTGTTGATGGTCTATATCCAGAATTTAGTTCAGTACAAAAAATTTATATAACTTGTTTTCAGGAAGGGAGTGGTGCACTTTTAAATATTGTTGTTGAAAATAAATCACTTTCAGGAACAGATGCATCTTGGCCAACTTGGACATGGGTTAATTCAGGAGATAATCATACGTTTTATTTGAAAGCAATAGATCCTTCAGGGAGTATGGATGTAAGATTAGATGTAACATTTTATAATGATGGTGGTATTATGTTTAATTAAGTAAATGATTTCAAAACAGCGGCCAGGTATAGGCAACGCTAATAGCTTGCCCGTAAAAAATAGCGCACCTTGCGAAAACCTTGCGCCCTTTGCGGTTAAAAAAGACAACATAACCGCAGGGAACGCAAAGAAATCGCCAGGAACGCAAAAAAAATAAAAAACAAAAAACAAAACGTTGATAAGAGAGCGTGTTAAAAGAATTGCTAAAAATATTTAAAAAATAGCGCACCTTGCGAAAACCTTGCGCCTTTTGCGGTTAAATAGAGTAAGATTTACCGCGAGGAACGCAAAGAAATCGCTAAGAACGCAGGAAAAATTATAATTATGACTGAAAACGAATTATCTAAGATTATTTTTGAAAGCGCATTGAAAGTGCATAAAGCATTAGGCCCTGGTCTGCTTGAATCAGCTTATGAAGAATGTTTATACTTTGAACTGACAAAACAAAAACTTAAAGTCGAAAAACAAAAACCTTTGCCATTGATTTACGAAGATGTCAGATTAGACTGCGGCTACAGGGTTGATCTTTTGGTAGAACGGAAAGTTATCATTGAGGTCAAGTCGGTAGAAGCATTACATGATATCCATTTGGCACAGGTATTAACCTATTTGAAATTATCAGGATGTAAACTCGGGCTTTTGATTAACTTTAATGTTTTGTTAATAAAAGAAGAAGGTATTAGGAGAATTGTCAATAATTTATAAAACTATAGCGCACCTTGTGAAAACCTTGCGGCCTTTGCGGTTAAAAAGGAGCAGCATAACCGCAGGGAACGCAAAGAAATCGCTAAGAACGCAATGAAAACAATAATAAAATTTAAAACCCCAATACTATGAAGAAAAATTATTTCAGCAAATGTATAATGATTATAGCATTTGCCATGTTTGCGCTGAACTCTTCCGCACAAACCGGGAACTTAGTTAACAGCGGAAAGCTCGTGATATCGGGCGAATCATTGTACCTTATCGGCAGCCTTATTAACCAGGGTACAGCTTCTGTAACAAACAGCGGAACCATATCATTGTATGGAAACCTGTATAATAACGGTGTATTTATTTCCTATCCCGGCAGCCGGGTAACCATGGCAGGCGATACACAGAGGATAGCCGGAAGCACAATGCCTGGTTTTATGAAACTGTACTTAGCCGGGACAGGGATTAAAACCATGGAACAGGGAATTGTCATTAATGATTCACTGTTCTTCACCTCTCAAAGCATTCTGCTCGGCAACAGCAACCTTGTTTTGATGCCCGGGGCAATTATATCCGGAGCTTCGAACAGCAAATTTGCAGTAACCAACGGCGCGGGGAAACTTATTAAAAAAGCCCTGCCTGTTTCCATGGATTTTCTTTTTCCCGTGGGGAATTCTTCAGCCAGTTTCAAACCTGTAATCCTGAACTACACAGGTACAATTGACACCTTTGCCGTGAGGGTTGAAGGCGGTATTATCCCTGCCACCAATGCGGATAGTACATGTGTTCAATATACCTATCACGTGGAGGAAAGCAATCCGGGAGGTACAAATGCTTCCCTTAAACCCGGATGGAACAATGCAGACGAAGGAACGGCATTTGACAGGACGCTGGCTTCTTTGTGGCAATATCAGAACGGGACATGGAAATATATCCCCGGATTATCAGGAGCTTCGGACAACATGCCGGAAACCGACTGGTATTACCTTGGTACAGGTATTACAAATCTCACCACAAATTATTCAAAATTCATTGTCCGCAATGCTCCACCTGAAATCACGGTAAACCCGGTTTCGCACACAAAATGCCAGGGCAATAATACCAATTTCAGTATTTCGGCAACAGGAAACGACCTTGCTTACCTGTGGCAGAAAAACAGCGGGAGCGGATGGTCAAACTTATCTGATAACGCCACATTTTCGGGAACGGGAGCAGCCACACTTAATTTGATGTATGTCCCGCTTTCTTTAAATTCCAATTTGTTCCGATGCATTATCGGCAACACCGAAGGCGCAGATACTTCACTGGCGGCAATGCTCACCGTAAACCCTGTACCACCGGCTACAAACACTGTAGCTTCCGGCGATACCATTTTTTGCTTTGGCTATAAAGTAAAATTGAAAGCCAATCTGGGAGCTAATTTGCATTATAAATGGCTTAAAAATAATATGATTTTACCCGGCGATACGCTGCTGTATTATTGGGCTAAAACAAGCGGTTATTATTCTGTGATTGTAACAAATGGTTACGGTTGCTCCGATACTTCCTCGTCGTATCAGGTTACAGCGCTTCCTCTTCCGGTTGCAAATGCAGGCACAGATACGATAATCATTACAGGCACCACCGCAACATTGCACGGCTCCGCTTCAGGAAGCGCTCCTCCGTTTACATACCTCTGGTCTGCCGCCAATATCTACAGCGGTATAAATACACCGGATCCTACCACATATCCTTTAACCCAGACTACAAATTTTGTACTTACGGTTACGGATTATAATGATTGTGAAAACAGGGATACGGTAAGGGTTCTCGTTGTCGGGGGAAATATTAATGTTGATATTGTTTCACAGGAGCAGACAATATGTGAAGGCGACACGATAGGCATAGAAGCCATTGCCGGCGGATGCACCGGAAATTATTCTTATTCATGGTCGTGCAATACGTCGGGCTGGACTTCGGCTCTTGTGAATCCCGACATTTCACCTGCCGTTACTACTGTTTATACCGTAACGGTTACCGATGGCACATGCTCGGCGGTTACTTCAAAAACAATAACCGTTTATCCTAATCCGCTATCTGTAATAAACGCAGAAGGCGATACGGTAATATGCCAGGGAGAGTCGGTTGTTTTAAGTACAAATACAGGATTTACTTATCAATGGCAGCATAATGGCTATGATATCGGAGGAGCAAATCTTTCACAGTATTCAGCATCGCAAAGCGGGGCTTTCCGTGTCATTGTTACCGATGCGCACTCCTGTCATTCTGTTTCCGATATTATAAATGTAACCGTGAATCTCAGGCCTGTCGTTAATGCAGGCGCCGATACGACAATAACATATAACACATCCGCCGTTTTACATGGTTTTGTAACAGGAACGGCAACTCCTTTCATCTATCAGTGGACTCCCTCTGATCTGATATTTTTAGGAGTTGATAATTATCTGGCATATACCGACAGCCTTACTAATACCAGGACATTTACGTTGCATGTTACTGATAACAACAATTGCCAGGATTCTGATAAAGTTACTGTTTCTGTTATTGGCGGTACATTAATGGCATTTCCGTATGCCGATCATTTATTTATCTGCCTGGGTGATTCTGTTAGATTGTATGCAATGCCAAGCGGAGGAACGGGACAATACATTTACTCGTGGACAGACACTGCCGGTTTTTCTTCCTCTGAAGCCAATCCATATATTTCTCCCGCTGTAAACACAAATTATATGTTGCTCCTATCCGATGGGAATGATACGGTTTATAATTCATTAATGATTTATGTGAACCCTGTTCCTGACGCTGAAATCTATCATCCCGATACTACAGCCGTTTGCTCGGGAAGTGCAGTAATATTATCAACAGAAACAGATACAGGTTTTGTTTACTGCTGGAAAAAAGACGGCAGTATAATTCCAAATTCAAATTCGCCGCAATATCCTGCCACTTTAAGCGGCGATTATTCAGTAGTTGTAACCAATGTTCCGGGATGCACAAAAGAATCGGATTATATTTCAGTTGACATATTGCCGCTGCCCCAGTTTTCTGTTTCAGCTTCAGGTTCGCTCTCTTTTTGCGATGGGCAGCATATAGTTTTTGAAGCGGGATTATTTCAAAATTATCTGTATCAATGGCACTTCAATTCAGCCCCTTTAAGCGATGACACGTTGTATTATTTATCAGCCGCAGATGCAGGAGAATATTATGTTTCCGTTACCGACACAACAACGGGCTGCAGCGCTTCTTCGCAGATATTCACCGTAAGCGTCCTGCAAAATCCTGTTCCCGTGATCATGGCTTCAGACAGTTTGGTTTTATGCCTGCACGACAGTACGGAATTATTTACAGATATTTCTTATAATCAATACCTGTGGTCAACAGGAAGCAATAATCCGGCTATTTATGTAACTGATACAAATATATATTCTGTTACTGTTACCGATATGAACGGATGTATGGGTTCCGGATCCTTTCAGCCGGCGGATATCCTGATGCCTGCCCCGCCGATTTGTATTGTCCTTGTGGACTCAACAATTAATAAAAATTTAATTGTTTGGGAAAAGGAAATTACAGGCGCTATTGATTATTATAATGTATATAAGGAAACTGCTGTTGCTGGTGTGTATGCAATAATCGGGACAGCGCCTTATGATAATATGAGCATGTTCGTGGACACAGGTTCAAATCCGGATGTGCATTCTGACAGGTATAAATTATCTTCAGTGGATACCTGCGGCGATGAAACCGCATTGAGCCCGCATCACAGGACTTTGCATCTTGGGATTTCGCCTGCATTACCTTCCGGTTTTTTCCTGAACTGGGTGGACAGTTATGAGGGTTTTACTTTCTATTCATACCGCATTTACAGGTGGAACACAGCTACAGGCTGGCAGGAAATAGATTTGATACAAAGTAACCTGACATCATATACTGATCCGAACCCGCCGGCGGGTACGCTTAATTATCTTGTGGCCGCTGTTAAACCCGACGGTTATTGCACGCCGACAGGAAGCAAAGACATGAGCGGCCCCTTTATCCAGTCGCTTTCCAATACTGATGAAGGAGTGATTGATCATATTTCTGACCTGACTGAACAGGGATTATACATTTATCCTAATCCTGTAAAAAAAGAGCTGATCATTGAGGCTCCCGCCGGGGATTTTACATATCAGTTCATTATGGTTGATGCAATCGGGCAAACCGTATTACAAGGCGCTTTAAATAAAAGGACAAAAATTGATATGTCTGATCTGTCAGAAGGCGTTTACTGGATCAGATTATTCAACGAAAAAGCAAGTTTGATCAGAAAAGTGGTGAAGCAATAAGAGTAAATGAATGTACCTATCGAAAATAACTTAAACCTATGAAATATCTATAAGAAAAAGCATGCCTGCAGTAAAAGATTAAACGCTGAGACGCTGAGATGCAGAGAAGCCCAAAACTCTGCGTCTCTGCAACTCTGCGTTAAAAATAATTACAAAATAATTAATTATAAAAATTTTGACCTATGAAAAAACTACTTTTTATCACCGCAGTTTTAATAACTTTAAACCTGAAACTTGAAACTTTAAACTGTTTCGCCCAGGTAGCCATCAACACCACCAACAACCCTGCAGATGCCTCTGCCATGCTCGATGTTACCTCCAGTTCAAGAGGTGTGCTAATTCCCCGCATGACGCAGGCAGAACGAAGTGCTATTGCAAACCCTGCAACCAGTTTATTAGTTTACCAGACCGACGGAGCAAGCGGCTATTACTACAATTCCGGCTCTCCCTCTTCACCTAATTGGGTAGCCCTGTTCACAAGCGCTACAGCAGGCTGGAGCACAACCGGCAATTCAGGAACCGACTCAACTAATTTTATTGGTACTACCGATGCAAAGGATTTAATTTTTAAAACGAATAACTCTGAAAAATTCAGGATTGCTGCGAACGGGAATGTGGGGATTGGGACGACGGGACCGATTGAAAAGTTTGCTGTTTACAACTCTAACGATGTTACTACAAATACAGTCGGCATTTATAACGATAATTTACATAAAACTCATAGCCTTACTCAATCTGCTTCTGGGGATGGTATCTATCAAATATTAAAAGATGATGCAACAACAAAAGTTTCTCTTAATTCTAATGGTGATAGTTATCTCAACGGCGGCAACGTAGGCATCGGAACAACAAGTCCAGAGAGTAAACTTCATATCTTCGGAAACAGTCCTGATCTAATTCTTGAATCTTCATCTATGGGTTCTCCATCTGTAAAATACAAAATGTCGTATTCTGGCGATAGGGCATATCTTGGTTGGGATTACTCAACTTCAAATGTAGTATTAATGAATCTGACCTCTTCTTCAATAATATTTGGAACAGCAGGAAACGAAAAAGCACGCATTGATGCCTCCGGCAACGTCGGTATCGGAACAGTGAATCCTGTAAACACCATCCATCTTAGCAAAACAAACGGTGTCTTGGGGCTCAGCATTACACGCGGTTCATCTGAGGTTGCCACATTAGGTTCTGGTTCAAGCGGCACGGCTGAAGCAGGCATTCTTCAATTGTATCATGGCGGAAGCGAAAATATACGATTCTACGCTAACACCGGTCAAAACAGTTGGATCAATAATGGCGGCAACGTCGGCATCGGGACAACGGGGCCGGGGCAGGCGTTAGAAGTCGTTGGACAAATTAGAAGTAGCTTTGGGTCATCAGCTTATTACTGGGAAACATGGAGTAATATAGATCCTTCGGTAGCTGGTTCAAACTGGGGTATTAAAACGCATCAGTACAATTTGGCGGATACTTATCCGTTGACTTGGACAGCAAAGGGCAATGTCGGCATCGGAACAACAAACCCTATTTTTGTCTTGGATGTTCAAAATGCGAAAGCAACACAACGAATAAAATCTACAACAGGTACAGAGGAAGCATATCTCAGTTTTGAGAATACTGGCGGCACCTTTTACGTTGGCGCAAATAATTCTGTGGGCAATGCTTTAACATCGCCCAATGCGTCATACGCAGGAGTAGTAGCAACTAATGCAGCATATCCACTTATATTGGGGACTAATAGTTTAGAGAGAGTGAGGATTAGTTCTGCCGGCAATGTCGGCATTGGAACAACAACTCCTTCGCATTTATTGCATTTGGCCGGCGGTGCCTATTGCGATGGCACCGGCTCCTGGGTTTCCGGTTCTGACAGGGCATACAAGCGTAATATTGAAACAATGACAAAATACGGTATTCAGGAAATTTTAAAATTGAGGCCTGTTACTTATATACATAAACAGGATAAAAACTCGAAGGTTCAAATCGGTTTTATAGCACAGGAAGTTAAAGAGCTTATCCCTGAAATTGTCGAAGGAGAAGAAGGCTCAATGGGTATTGCTTACGACCGTCTTGTGCCGGTTTTGGTGAATGCCGTCAAAGAGCAACAGGAACAAATAAATAATCAAAATGAACAGATCAAGGTTCAGCAGAAAAAAATTGAAATTTTAGAAATGAAATATCGAACTTCTATTGAATCACTACAAAATATAATTGAAAATTTGAAAGGGAAAAACACAATCGAAGTACAAAAATAAAGGTAAAAAAGCGAAATGCAATTAATTTTACATTAAATGGACACAGGTGAAATAATCATATATCAAAGCGGGGACGGAAACATTAAAATTGATGTCCGTATTGAAGAAGAAACAGTTTGGCTTACTATTGACCAGATGAGCGAACTATTTCAGAAATCACGTTCTACCATAAATGAGCATATCATTCATATTTACGAAGAAAAAGAACTTGATAATGATACTTCCGTAAGAAAAATCGGAATTTCCGATTTTTCTACCAAACCTACTAATTACTACAATCTCGATGTAATTATTTCAGTGGGCTACCGGGTAAAATCTCCTCAGGGTACCCAATTCCGTATCTGGGCAACCCAGCGGCTGAAAGAATACATTATAAAAGGGTTTGCCCTGAACGAAGAGCGTTTCAAAACTGGTAAAGCGATGAATTATTTCAATGAGTTGCAGGAACGCATTCGTGAAATACGTTTGTCTGAGCGCTTCTTCTACCAGAAAATTAAAGACATTTATGCAACCAGCATAGACTATGATCCACAGGACCAAAAAACCATTGAATTTTTTAAAATCGTTCAAAATAAATTATTATGGGCCATCAGCGGGCAGACCGCTGCAGAATTAATTTATCGAAGGGTTGACGCTTCCCTGCCCTTACTGGGGATGTTGTCGTATCATAAAAAAGCAACCACATCCGTTAAGAAGATTGATGTAAGTATTGCAAAAAATTTTCTCAACGAAAAGGAAATTAAACTTCTTGGTTTATTGGTTGAACAATATCTTGCATTTGCCGAAACAATGGCGCAACAACACACGCCGATGTACATGAAAGACTGGATCCGGCGACTTGATACAATTTTACAATTCAATGGCAGGGAATTGCTTACCCATGCAGGCAGGATAAGTCACGAAATGGCTTTGAAAAAATCAGAAGAAGAATTCGAAAAATTTCAGACAGCAAAGATGCAATTTGAAAAAGAACAAAGCATAAAAGAACTTGAGGCAGACATGAAAAAATTAATGAAGAAAAGAAATAAACCAAATAATTGAATTATGAAAATAAAAACTCAAAAATACGAAACAGCCATCGGATCCTTACAAAAAGAAATTGAAAATTTAAAAACAAAAAATCTGAGCGAAGCGAAAAAATGATAAAGTTATTTAAAAGGACTATCGATTGCAACGCCCTTCAGGGCGTTGGATAGGAAAAATGAATTTATAGTTAAACGGGCTTTAGCCCATAAAAAATTGTTTTTTTGTTCTCTGACCCACGCCCTGAAGGGCATAGTAATTAATGCTGATAATAATGATTTATTTGCTATAACCAAAATATACAAAATATGAAAACGAATTATCTGATTTTTATTGCAATTTTAGTCTTAAACCTGAAACTTGAAACCTTAAACTGTTTCGCCCAGGCAGCCATAAACACCACTAACAACCCTGCCGACAACTCCGCTATGCTCGATGTGAGCGCAACAGACCGCGGCGTGCTCATTCCCCGCATGACACAGACTGAGCGTAACGCCATTGTAAACCCCGCCAATAGTTTGCTCATTTACCAGACCAATAATTCACCCGGCTATTACTACAATTCCGGCACACCTTCGGCTCCCAACTGGGTAGCCCTGTTTTACCAGCGCCACGGCAGGATGGAGCATGACAGGCAATGCAGGTACTGATTCCACCAATTTTATTGGTACTACCGATGCGAAGGATTTGATTTTTAAAACCAACAATACGGAAAAGTTACGGATTGCTGCGAATGGGAATGTGGGGATTGGGACGACAAATCCAAGCGATAAATTTCACATCAATATTGCAAATGGTACAATCGGCGGTTTGATTGTGAGTGAAGGTACAAATAACGTAGCCACTTTGGGAGATGCGAGTAGTGCATCTGTAAATGGGGTTCTGGAATTATTTTCTGGTGGAGTAAGTGCAATAAAACTACATGGTTCAAGTGGTGAAGTTAGTTATATAAATGCTGGCAATATCGGTATCGGGACAACGACCGCTGGCTACAAACTGGATATCATTGGTCCTAATGGCTTAACTAATCTTTTTAATTTACAGCAAGGTCCTTACCCTGTTCTTCGTGCTGATGGAAGTATTCTTATTAGACCATACCCACAGGCAAGTCAAAATATCTTACTTTCAGGTATGAATTCTGGTGGTACTTTCAGAAACATGGTACGGGTACAAAACAGTGGATCAGGAGAGCCCACTTTACTATTGGCAGAAACACACGGAAACGTCGGCATAGGGACTACTAATCCCACATATAAGCTATCAATCTCAGGTGGTGGTCTCTCGTTCGACCAGGGACATTTAACTTCTAGGAACTCAAATACTGCATTGGAAATCGGGCTGGCTTCTGATGGTACCGATGGTATCTACTTCCAGACAAACAACTGTGGAACCCCCGATTTTCAATATGTTGACAGAATGGTAATCAAACAGAATGGTAATATTGGAATTGGAACAACAAGCCCGGACCAGCTTCTTAGTGTAAATGGGAATGCATCAAAAGTGGGAGGCGGCTCATGGGCAACATTTTCTGATAAACGGTTGAAAAAAGACATTGACAATTTTTCCGATGGCCTTGAAATACTTGAAAAAATCAATCCCGTTAAATTCAAATACAACGGTCTTGCCGGTTATCCCGATGATGGAAAAGAATATGTCGGAATTATTGCACAGGATATTCAAAACATTGCTCCATACATGTTATCAATAGTAAAGAAGAAATTAAAGTCAGATGATATTTCGGAAACCGACTTATTGATGTATGACAGTTCTGCAATGACTTATATTCTTATCAATGCAGTGAAAGAACAACAGAAAGAAATTGAAGGATTAAAAAAAATAGTTGAAAAATTAATAAAGCAAAATAACACCTTTGAAGCGAAGAAATAAAAAATAAAAAATAAACCACAAAGCACACGAGGAAAAACTTTGTGACCGGAGTTTATCCTGAACGCAGTTGAAGGATGAAAAACCTTTGTGAACTTTGTAGTTAAATAAAAACAGAAATATTTGAAGCAAAGAAATAATACATAGCGGTCTTTACAAAAATCCCTCAGTGTTTCTCTGTGAAAAAACTCCGTGTTTCTCTGTGTAAAAAAAACTAATTTTTATAACAGCGGTTAGGTTCAGGCAACGCTAATAGCTTGCCCGTAAAATGAAAGATAGATTGCAGAATACAAAAAAAAATGAGTATATTTCCTCTATAAATCCTCACAACCTCAATTTGACTTTTGCAGATAGACAGGCAATTACAAGTAATAGAGTTTCACTAAATGCAATATGACAACTATTCCGGCAGCAAGAGCTATCGGAAGACAAAAGGTTTTTCGATAAAAC
>JACRAL010000114.1 GCA_016213435.1 Bacteroidota bacterium | reverse complement strand
GGCAAGTCCTGCTCAAACCACTGCTTATTGTGTTACAGTTACCAAAACCTCTACCGGTTGTGTTGACAATGCATGTATGACCGTTACCGTCACCACTATTCCGGAGACCTGTGAACCTTATATTCCAAATGCGTTCTCACCGAATGCTGATGGGGAGAATAACTACCTGAGAGTAAGGGCACCCGATAATTGTATAAAGGAACTTAGCTTGACGATATATGACCGATGGGGAGAAAAAGTATTTACATCAACGGATATCAGTATGATTGGCGATCCGACAAAAGGATGGGATGGCATTTACAAAGGCAAGTTGCTGAACACAGGAGTATTTGTTTATTATTTCACTGCCACTTTAAACGATGGCACACCACTTGAACTGACAGGAAATATTTCGCTGATAAGGTAATGATTGATAAACCACAAAAGTCTTTAAGAATTTTGTGGTTTTATATTTATAAAATAAAACAAATGAAACTACGAATTACACTTACGCTTCTCGCATTAACAGGTATAACTTTAAACTGGAGAATTGAAAACTGTTCTGCCCAGGATATTCATTTCTCCCAGTTTTATAATTCCCCCTTAATATTAAACCCAGCTTTAACGGGAGTATTTAACGGGAACATCCGGGTACAAACCAATTACAGGAGCCAATGGGCAAGCATTCAGAATCCTTACAAGACTCTTGCGGCTGCTTTTGATATGGGGTTATTAAAGAACAACAAAACAGCTTTTCTGGGACTTGGAGTATCTGTGTTTAACGACAAAGCGGGCGATTCTAAAATGGGACTTACTCAGGCAGCCCTCTCTTTATCGGGTAACGTGAGCATGGATAAAAACAATATCCTCTCTGCAGGATTACAGGGTTGTTTTTCTCAGCGCAGTCTCAGCTACACCGATCTGAGATGGGATAACCAATATGATGCATCACTGGGAGGTTATAGTTCCGGAAAAGCATCAGGAGAAACAGGATCCTCCGAGAAATTCAGCTATGCAGATTTCTCCGCAGGCATAAACTGGAATTACGGATCAGGAGAATTAAACTCCAAATCCAACGATGCCATACGGATCAATGCAGGCGCAGCCCTCTATCACCTTAACCAGCCCAAGCAGCTTTTTTATGATATCACGAATGAAAAACTCTATTCAAAAATGGTTTTTCATGGGGGCGCTCTCATCGGCATCAAACATACCGAGATATCGTTAGTGCCTGCTTTCCTCTTATTTAAACAGGGCAACACACAGGAACTTACGGTAGGAACAGCTGTTAAATACCGTTTAAGCGGAGGGTCCAAGGGCAGCACAGGATCAGCCATTTCTCTGGGAGGGTATTACCGTATGGGGGATGCGATCATCATCACTACGCAGATAGAGGTATCTGATTTTTCTTTAGGTCTCAGCTATGATATTAACACCTCATCCTTAAAAAATGCTACGGGCGGTAAAGGTGGTCTGGAATTATCGTTGAAATACATTGGCTCTTTCGGAAAAAGCAATAAATCAAAATCAAGATTCTTATAGAATTGAAAGGATAAATAATTTTAATGCAAAGAGCTGTCGGATTTCTGATGGCTCTTTTTTATTTCCTTTAGTATAAAAAACAATATATTTATTTTATAGTAACAATTCTCCTATGAAACAATTTTGTTCTTTCTTTATTTGGTATTTTATATTTCTTATTCTCCATCTTCCATCTTCTATTATGCATTCACAGGAATCTTTTCCTGTGAATGGCGCTCCCGATAAGCGCCACTCTTTTTATGCGTTTACCAATGCAAAGATTATTTCTGATTACCAGACAGTGATTGAGAAAGGAACACTTCTGGTCAGGGATGGAGTTATTTTGGCGGCAGGCACTAACATTATAATTCCGCAAGGTGCGGTTGTTTATGATTTGAAAGGAAAAAGCATTTATCCTTCGTTCATTGATATTTACACTACTTACGGAATGCCCGAGATTAAAAAATCTGAACGCGGGTATGCTGGACCTCAGATGGAAAGCGGCACCAAAGGTGCTTATGGATGGAATCAGGCGATAAAACCTGAAACAGAAGCCGATAAACTTTTTATAAGAAATTCCAAATCAGCCGAAGAGGTACGAAAGCTTGGATTCGGCAGTGTGCTCTCCTTCCGCAGAGATGGAATTGCACGCGGTACGGCAGTATTTGTTTCACTGGCAGATGCAAAAGAGAATGAAACTATTCTGAAAGATAAAGTTGCTGCGATGTATTCTTTCGACAAAGGAACTTCTACTCAGGATTATCCTTCCTCGCTCATGGGATCTATTGCGCTTTTGCGGCAAACTTATTACGATGCGCATTGGTACGAAAAAGACAATACGAAAACAGAAAAAAATATTTCTCTGGAGGCCTGGAATAAGATCCAATCTCTCCCACAAATCTTTGAAGTGAGTGATAAACTCTCTGCGTTTCGTGCAGATAAAGTGGGCGATGAATTCAAAACTCAGTATATCATCAAGGGAGACGGAGATGAATATCAGCGCATGGACGACATCAGAGCAACCAATGCCCAATTTATTCTTCCTCTGACTTTTCCGACTGCATTCGATGTGGAAGATCCTTACGATGCCGCGTTTGTTTCTTATTCTGAACTCAAGAACTGGGAAATGGCGCCCATGAATCTTTCTGCTTTTGAAAAGCAAAATATTCCATTTTCTATCACAACAGATGGGTTAAAAGACAAAAAGGAATTCTGGAAAAATCTCCGCAAAGCGATTGAGTTCGGAATGACGGAGAAGCAAGCGCTCAAGTCGCTTACTTACACGCCTGCCGAAATGCTCGGAGTGGAGGATGAGATCGGCTCGCTTAAAAAGGGAATGATTGCCAACTTTATTATTACTTCCGGAAATGTTTTTGATGAAAAAAATTCCATCTATGAGAATTGGGTGCAAGGAAAGCAGTATGTTCTGAAGGATATGAATGTGATTGATCTTCGTGGAAAATATTATCTCGGAGTGGGGGATGATAATAAATATGCTGTAAAGATTTCCGGTGAAGTAGAAAAGCCTCAGGTGGAAATATCTGTTAATGAATCCGAAAAAGCAGATGCCAGTTTGTCCGTTACAGGAAAACTTGTTTCGTTGAATTTTTCTTTCAAGAAAGACAGCGGTGTGACACGATTGAGCGGAACTATTTCTGAAAACCCTATGACGATACAAGGCAAGGGGCAAATGCCAAATGGAGATTGGGTTCACTGGACTGCAGTTTTTGACTCATTGCTTGAAATGCAGAAAGATTCTATTAAAAAAGACGTAAAGGGAAAAGCGAAGAAAAATTATCCTGTTCTTGATGATGTGATCTATCCTTTTACCGCTTATGGACAGAAGAAAAGAAATCCTTATTCTTTAGAATCTACAATTCTTATTAAGAATGTTACAGTATGGACAAATGAGGCGGAAGGAATATTAGCAAATACAGATGTACTTATACGAAATGGACAAATAGCTAAGATCGGGAAAGATTTACAGGAAGTAATAAGAAAGGAAATGGCTCATGCTTCGGTTGCTTCTTATCCGGTTATTGACGGCACCGGAAAACAGCTCACGGCAGGAATTATTGATGAACATTCACACATTGCTATTGCACAAGGTGCAAACGAAGGAGGACAGACATCGAGCGCGGAAGTGAGAATCGGTGATGTGATTGACTGCGAAGACATCAATATTTACAGACAGCTTTCAGGCGGAGTAGTGGCTGCTCAATTGCTTCACGGAAGTGCGAATCCGATTGGCGGTCAATCAGGAATTGTAAAACTTCGTTGGGGAAAATCTCCCGAAGAGATGAAAATAAAAAATGCGGATGGCTTTATCAAGTTTGCGCTTGGAGAAAATGTGAAACAAAGCAACTGGGGAGATTTATACACAGTTCGTTTCCCGCAAACCAGAATGGGAGTGGAACAGGTTTATTATGATTACTTTACGCGTGCGCGAGAATATGATTTGAAATGGCAAGTATATGCATCCAATGCATCAAGATCAAAAACATTCATTCCGTCTCCGCGCATAGATATTGAAATGGATGCGCTTGTGCAGATATTGGATAAAAAAAGATTCATTACCTGCCACTCGTATGTTCAGAGCGAGATCAATATGCTTATGCACGTGGGCGATTCGATGGGATTCCAGGTAAATACCTTCACGCACATTCTGGATGGATACAAAGTTGCAGACAAAATGAAAGCCCGCGGAGTTGGTGCTTCCACTTTTTCCGATTGGTGGGGATATAAGATGGAAGTACTTGATGCCATTCCCTATAACGGTGCCATCATGAATAAAATGGGAATTGTTGTTGCGTATAATTCCGATGATCCGGAAATGGCCAGACGATTAAATCAGGAAGCGGCAAAAGCGGTGAAGTACGGTGGCGTTTCTGAAGAGGATGCGATGAAATTTGTTACACTAAATCCGGCAAAACTTTTGCATCTGGATTCACGCATGGGAAGTATCAAAGTGGGTAAAGATGCCGATGTGGTACTATGGACAGACAATCCCCTTTCTGTTTACGCGAAAGTGGATAAAACAATTGTGGATGGAATTGTTTACTACGATGCTGATTCCGACAAAAAACTTCGAGAAGATATGCGCAAAGATCGTGCACGCATCATTAATCTGATGATAGAAGCCAAGAAAGGAGGAGCGCCAACTCAAAAACCGCAAATTAAAGAGAAGAACGCTTACAGTTGCCATGAATGGGAGGAGTGAAATGAATAGTAACAAGGGAAGCGGTTTATCTTATTTCGTTGATGCAACAAAATGATGGAACTGGTAAAAGATGTTCAGTCCGAAAATCATTAAATGTGACTTTTGATCAAACATTAGAAAAGGTTAACGTTTGGCGTCACCGCCACATTAGCAACAAAAATTTCCTGATTGTTGTCAGCATCATTGTTGGAGTTGTTGCCGGACTTGCTGCTATTTTGCTGAAAACCGTAGTGCATTACATTCAGCATTTTCTCCGGTGGATTTTGGAAGACGAAAGATTTAATTTTCTTCTTTTTATTTTTCCCCTGATTGGAATTTTTCTGGCGGTTTATTATGTCCAGCGTTTCCGAAAAGGGAAATTAGGCAGAGGAATATCCAATATTCTTATCTCTATCGCCAAACGCTCAAGTAACATTGAACGCGACAAAACGTATTCTCACATGATTACCAGCGCCCTGACAATTGGATTCGGAGGTTCCGCTGGACTGGAAGCGCCTATCGTGGTGACAGGAGCTGCTATTGGTTCCATTACCGCCAAAGATCTGAAAATGAATTACCGCGAGCGCACGCTGATGCTCGCCTGTGGAGTGGCAGCAGGAATTTCCGCCATCTTCAACAGCCCTATTGCAGGAGTGTTATTTGCGGTGGAAGTAATACTGTATGAATTTTCAATTCTGGCTTTCGTACCTCTTTTGATTGCATCGGCAACCGCTTCTGTATTATCAAATCTTCTTTACAAAGACCAGCTCTTTTTTCTCATTACCAAGGGCTGGCACATGAACGCTATTCCATTTTACATTGTCCTGGGAATAGTAATGGGTTTGATGTCCGTTTATGTTACGCGCACTGCTATTTTTACGGAAAAAATATTTAAAGGGAAGAAGAATCCTTACCTGAAAGCGGTCATTGGCGGCATAGTTCTTGGCATTATGATCTTTATTCTTCTTCCTCTTTACGGGGAAGGGTATTATTCTGTAGAAAATATTTTAGGCGGCTATTACGAACGATTGCTCGACAACAGTTTATTTACAGGATTTATTGCAAACCATTGGTTCATCATTCTCTTTGCAGTGATAATTATTTTGGTGAAGATCATTGCTACCTCCGTTACGATTGGCGCGGGTGGAAACGGAGGGATATTTGCTCCATCGCTTTTCATCGGGGCTATGACAGGATTTGTTTTTTCCCGTGCATTAAATCTGCTCGGCTTTATTGAACTAACCGTGCCTAACTTCATTGTGGCAGGAATGGCAGGCGCTCTCAGCGGAGTGTTGCATGCACCGCTTACCGCTATATTTCTTATTGCCGAAATAACGGGAGGATATGTTTTATTTGTCCCGCTGATGATCGTTTCGTCTATTTCTTATCTCATCGCAAAATATTTTGAACCCTATTCTATTTACATGAGAAAAATGGTTGAAAAAGGGCTGCACAAGCGTGACAGGGATAAAATCGTTTTGAATAAAATAAAATTGAAAAATATGATTGAAACGGATTTTGTGCATGTCGTGTCCCAAAATACGCTTGGTGAATTAGTTGACAAGATCGCTCATTCAAAAAGAAATATTTTTCCGGTTCTGGATGAGGACGGGCATTTGCAGGGAGTTGTTTTGTTAGACAGCATCCGTGAGATCATGTTCCATCACGAAAAATATAACACCATGTATGTTAAAGACCTGATGACGCAGCTGCCCTGCATTCTTGACGTGAATGAAGAAATGCACGATGTGATGAAAAAATTTGATACGTATAATTCCTGGAACCTGCCTGTTACGGAAGCAAATAAATACATCGGGTTTGTTTCCAAGTCAGCGATCTTCACTAAGTACAGGCACCTGCTTATCAAACAATCCGAGCAGCAGTTTTCATAAGTGATGAAAATATTCCTGCGTTATATACGCAGCCGCTCCCGAAAAATATCCCAGTGCAGCAAGCCATCCGATCCGTTTGAAGTACCAGAAGAAATTTATTTTTTCCATACCCATCACCGCCACGCCTGCCGCAGAGCCGATGATGAGTATGCTTCCTCCTGTGCCTGTGCAGTATGCAATGAATTCCCATAGATAAGAATCTGTTGGGAAAGAATTCAGGTCATACATTCCCATTGTTGCCGCGACCAGTGGAACATTATCTACAATGGATGAAAGAATACCGATACACATCACTATGATATTGGTGTTCCCGATTTTAGTATCCATAATTTGCGCAAGCTGTTCCAAAATGTGTGTGCTTTCCAAAGCCGAAACAGCGACTAAGATTCCCAAAAAGAAAAGAATGCTCGGCAGATCAATTTTTCGGAGTGCATGAACAACTGAGAGTGCGTCTTTATCTTCTTCGTCTTTTCTATGATGGATAAGTTCGGTAACGATCCATAGGATTCCAAGACCGAAAAGAATTCCCATGTAAGGAGGAAGGTGGGTAAGTGTTTTGAAGACGGGAACAAACAGAAAAACTCCGATGCCCAAAAAGAAAACTAAGGTTCGTTCAAAAGGGGTGGAAGGAATTGACCTCGATGCTCCATCTCTCCTCTTCAGTGGGAGAGGGACTGGGGGAGAGGTCTCACCTTTCATCATACATGTCAACACAAGAAGTGGTGCAAGCAAGCAAACCAAACTCGGAACAAAAAGCTTGACGATAATATTCCAACTTGTGATCTGTCCGCCAATCCAAAGCATGGTTGTGGTTACATCCCCGATAGGAGACCAGGCGCCTCCTGAATTTGCAGCGATCACAACCATTCCTGAAAAAATCATTCTGTCGTTTTTATCCGCAAGAAGTTTTCTGCAAAGCGAAACCATCACGATGGCAGCGGTAAGATTATCCAGCACAGCAGAAAGAAAAAAGGTAATCAGTCCGATTATCCAGAGAAGTTTTCTTTTATCAGTGGTTTTGATACGGCTGGTAATAATTTCAAAACCATCGTATGCATCAATCAGTTCCACAATGGTCATGGCTCCCATCAGGAAAAAAAGTATCCCTGATAAATTGCCAAGATGATGCGTGAGTTCTTGCGAAATCAGTACATGATTCGGACTGAAAAGAATGTAAGCTGTCCAGCAGAGTACTCCGGTTAACAAAGCACTGGCAGCTTTATTAATTTTTATTGACTGTTCAAATGCAATGGCGACATAACCAAGAATAAAGATTGCTATGATGAAAATTTCCATGACGCAAAAATAGGATTAAGTAAACAAGTTTGGGAAGCAGGGTAATGTAGTCTTTTTATCATTATTCAGTTCAATGAAAATACATTTTTAAATAATGTAATTTGATTCTGATTTTTCATACGTTCGTAGATTATGAAGTTGTTTAAAGTCATCCTTAAAAAACAATAAAATCACTAATCAAACCAACAAGCCCACTATGAGCATATAAACTTTACTTGTTTGAAAATCAATCAAAAATCAAACTTTAAACAACTTCTATAAATTCTAACAAGTAATAAATATCGAAATGAAAAAAAGTATACTATTTTATTTTATTTCCGCACTTCTTATTGTAAATGCCTGCATAGCTCAGAATTTTTCAAATAATTATACTCCATTGACCTCAATCGGAAAGTTACCGGATGATTTCGTGATAAGTGCCACGTCAAAAGCTCAAGCAGATATAGTTAAGCTCAAAAAACAGAATGATTCAAAGTCGAAAGAAAAAATGCGATTTATTATATCCAATACTTTTTTTATTGATAATGTTCTTAAGAGTGGAAAAGTTCTGTATGGTGATCCTATTAGTAAGTATGTTGGTAAGGTTGCGGATGAAGTTCTTAAGAAAGACATTTCATTAAGGGAAAAACTTCGAATATATGTTGTGAAATCTCCCGTTGTAAATGCGTATGCTTTTGATAATGGAATTATACTGATTACCACGGGACTTATTTCGCAATTGGAGAACGAAGCCCAATTGGCATTTGTTCTTTGCCATGAGATAGTGCATTACAACCATAAACACAGTATGAATGCGCGTCTTGAATTTTTGAGCATGAACAAAAAGAAAAGATCGTTTAATAGAAATGGCACCAATCTTCTTCTTGAAAAAAGTAAGTTTAGTAAAAAGCAAGAATCGCAAGCAGACGAAGAAGGGTTTCAAAGTTTCACATTAACACCTTATAGTTATAAATCTATTGACGGCCTTTTTGATGTGTTTCAATATTCTTATTTGCCTTTTGAAGATATGGAGTTTGATAAAAAATACTTTAACGATCAGAGTTTTATTATTCCCGATGCCTATTACCTTGATAAGGTGAAAGATATTAGCTCGGATGATAATTATAATGATTCTCTTTCCACTCATCCTAATATCCGAAAAAGAAGAGAAAAAATATCGGATTTGGTGCAGGGTAAGAGTGATGAAGGAAGGAAAGAGTTTGTTGTTTCACAACTTGAGTTTGAGCGTGCGAGAGATTTCTCCAGATTTGAAACTTGCAGAATGTATATGCAGGACATTGATTATCCTGAAGCGATCTATTCGGCCTATGTGCTTCTTAAAAAATATCCCAATAACCTTTATCTGAAAAAAACTATCGCTAACTCTCTATACGAAGTAGCCGTTTATAAAAGTCTGTATGACGAGTATTCTTATAACTATTTATGGAAAAATGGCGTGATGACTTATTATAAGAAAAGAGTTAAGTCGAGAGTAGAAAGAGTGATTGATTGTAAAGACAGTATTCAGGGAAGTTCTCAGCAGGTATTTTATTTGCTAAACAAATTAAGTCCTATGGAAGCTACTACTCTTGCATTGCGTAATAACTGGCTTCTTTACAAGCAGGGAGGATACGCTGATCCCTATGCGAAAGACATCTGTGACAGTCTTATGAAGATACTGGTAAGAAACAACCAAGTGAAGCTTGATGATTTTAGTAAAACACCTAAAGCGGCTGTGGTAGATACTGTGAAAATTATTGCAGAAAAGAAGCCGCAATCCAAATACGACAAGATTAGAAAGAAATCTAAGAACAAAATAACGGATGATAGTTTTATTAAATATGCATTTGTTGACATACTCAATGACAAAATGTTTTCCGATAAGTATGAAGAAATTTACAAAACAATAAAGCCGATTAAAAAAGAAGAGTCTGTTAAATTTAAAACACTTGCTGAAAAGAAAAAGGCGCCTGTCGCTACTT
Organism: Bacteroidota bacterium; assembly: GCA_016213435.1. Taxonomy (GTDB): domain Bacteria; phylum Bacteroidota; class Bacteroidia; order Palsa-948; family Palsa-948; genus Palsa-948. The sequence continues at coordinate 8,532 of JACRAL010000114.1, read as the reverse complement.
CAAAAAATAAATCGAAAAAGAAAGAAGAAGAAGATAGAGAAGATGACAGCAACACCTCCACGGAACAGGATTCTGTTAAAGTGGATGAAAAAGAAGTTCAAGCAGCGAATAAAAATACGCATAATGACCTTTCAAAGTTTAAGCAATTGGGAATTGATAATATTGTAATTGTGGACCCCGTGTTTATGAAGCTGGATGAGCGCAAGAAAGAACAAATGCAATATTTTTCGGGAGATGATCGCAGAAAGTTTTTTACTCAGTTGTTAGATGGTAATGCCAAGTTAATTGACTTGGATCATACCATACTCAGTCCGGGTTCTTTTAGTGAAGACGATGTGGAGAGTTACAATGGATTGACTTGCGTGAATGATTGGATTAGTGAAAAGCTTATGCATAGCAATTTTAGTAGTGCAATGGTTTTAAACAGAGATTTTAAAACGGAACTTCTGAAAAAGTATGGAACAAAATATTTTTTATGGACAGGTGTGGTGAGTATTCAGAAGAAGACACATGCAGGGTGGTGGATTGCGGTTTCAATCTATGCGCCTTATGTTTTTCCGTATGCTATATATAAAATGGTTGCTCCGAATTATGATACTTATTATTATGCTTTCCTGTTTAATATCGAAAACGGAAAACTTGAACTTTCTCAGCAACACGAAATTGATATGAATGACAAGCAGTGTGTGTTGAACAGCATGATCTACGATACATTTTTTCAGATTAAGAAGGGCAATAAACAATAAATTGTAAAAAACGATATCATGAAACATAACATTATTATTGTATTTATTTTAAGTATTTTTTCTTTTGAAACTCTCGCTCAAAATGTGCCGGGGTATCAGGGAAAGGTCATGGCCATTGGTTACACTTCATCGCTTTCTATTCCAACATTTAATGTAAACTCAGGCGGAAAAGTTTCATCAACTACCTCATTTATAACTGGCGGGAGGCATCAATCCTCTTTGTTTGCGCTTAACATTACTCATGCAGTTACTTTTAATTATGTGTATAAAAGAAATGCTTCTTTTGTAGGGTCTATCAATTATGCGAAAAGTGCCTGCTGGGTTGATGGAACCAGTATTAGTGTTTATGATCCATATAATGCGTATGGATACAATTATATTGAAGTGCCTTCCTCCATTGTGCCGCTTTCATGTGTTGGATTTACTGCAGGAATGAAAAAATACAAGAATGAGCTAGCTCCTATTGGCAGTTATCTAGGATATAAGTTTGGTATTAATTTCTGGTCGGGACAAGCACCCTTTATAGCTCAAAACGGAAAACTTGGTGAAAATAAATTCAGTAAGAAAAATATCAGATTTATTTATGCTGTTGGAAGGCAAGTAGTTATTGCAGATAAATTTCTTTTTGATACTAGTCTTGATTGGGATATACTTAGTTCCCTTTCCAGTTTTATTCCAGATCGAGGACGAAGAGGACGTGATAATTATAGTGATGAGTATTCTTCCCATAACAATAACGTAGTTTATACATTGAACACTCGAACTTTGCGCAGAGATGCAATAGAATTTAGAATAAGTATTGGGTATTTATTTTAATAACTTTATGCAAATATTTAGGCAAAATAAAATTCTGTTTTGCTTATTACTCACAACTCTTATAGTCTGAGGATAACAGGATAAAAGTCCTTCTGAAATGGGCTTTTTCATTATCTTCGTCATTCATAAATTTACTATTCTGTGATCAATTTTATAGGCAAACTTTTTGGCAGCAAAAACGACCGCGACATGAAGCCGCTTTGGCCCATCGTGGATCAGGTAAAAGAAGCATTTGAAAAACTCCAATCCCTCAGCAATGACCAGCTAAGAGAGAAAACCGCTGAGTTCAAAAAAAGAATTTCCGATCACATCGATCAAGAAAAAAAAGAAATTACTGAACTCAAAGCACAAGCAGAGCTGATCGAGAACATGGATGAGAAAGAAAAAACGTATGCTGCTGCTGACACATTGGAAAAAGACCTCAAGATAAAAATCGAAGAAGTTCTGAAAGAAATACTTCCCGATGCATTTGCCGTAATGAAAGAAACTGCGAGGCGCTTCCGTGAAAATAAATCTCTAGAAGTTACAGCGTCAGATTTTGATAAGACCCTTTCTGTCCAAAAGAAATATGTTCAGATAAAAGGAGATAAGGCGCATTGGCAAAATACCTGGCCTGTTCGCGGCAACGAAACCACCTGGGACATGGTGCATTACGATGTTCAGTTGATTGGGGGTGCAGTTCTTCATCAGGGAAAAATTTCGGAGATGGCTACAGGCGAAGGGAAAACGCTGGTAGCAACGCTTCCCATTTATCTTAATGCACTTGCCGGTTACGGAGTGCATATTGTTACGGTGAATAATTATTTGGCAAGGCGGGATGCCGAGTGGAACGGAACGCTGTTTGAATTTCACGGGCTTTCAGTGGATTGCATTGATAACCACGAACCAAATTCGGAAGCAAGAAGAAAAGCATATCTCGCAGACATCACGTATGGAACAAACAATGAATTTGGTTTCGATTACCTGCGCGATAACATGGCGCGTGCTCCCGAAGACCTCGTTCAGCGCGGACATCATTTTGCGATTGTGGATGAGGTGGATTCTGTTTTGATTGATGACGCACGGACACCGCTCATTATTTCGGGTCCAACTCCAAAGGGAGATGACCAGCTTTTTGCAGAACTGAAACCGAAAGTTGAAAAATTGTATGCCGCTCAAAAGAATTATGTAAGCACCGCGCTTATTGACGCAAAGAAACTTATTGAAAAAGGCGAGACCGATTATAAAACAGGCGGACTAGCCCTCCTTCGTGCTCATCGCGGACTTCCCAAAAATAAAGCGCTCATTAAATTCCTGAGTGAACAAGGCAATCGAGCCATTCTGCATAAAACTGAGAGTTACTACATGCAGGATCAGAACAAAGAGATGCCCAAAGCAGATGCTGAACTTTATTTTACGATTGATGAAAAAAATAATTCCGTTGATCTTGCGGAAAAAGGAATTGATCTCATTACTGATAATTCAGGAGATTCCAAATTTTTCGTACTTCCGGATGTAGGTGCAGAAATTGCCGATATAGAAAAATCACCTATTCCTGAAGCAGAAAAAAGAAAGAAGAAAGAAGACCTTATGCGCGATTTTGCAATTAAGTCAGAACGCGTGCATACCATTACCCAATTATTGAAAGCATACACTTTGTTTGAGATCGATGTGGAGTATGTGGTGATGGAAGGGAAAATTAAAATTGTGGATGAGCAAACCGGTCGTATCCTCGATGGAAGAAGATATTCTGACGGACTTCACCAGGCGATAGAAGCAAAAGAAAATGTAAAGGTTGAAGCGGCAACGCAAACCTATGCTACTATTACCCTTCAGAATTATTTCCGCATGTACCATAAGCTCGCGGGCATGACAGGTACTGCTGAAACAGAAGCAGCAGAGTTCTGGAAGATATATAAACTGGAAGTTATTGTGATTCCTACCAATAAAGAATGTATTCGTAAAGACATGGAAGATCTGGTTTACAAAACCGTTCGTGAAAAATACAATGCCGTAATTGAAGAGATCGAAAAGTTGGTAAAAGTTGGAAGACCTGTTCTTGTAGGAACCACTTCGGTGGAAATTTCTGAATTGCTGAGTCGGATGTTGAAACTCCGGAACATCAGACACAATGTCCTCAACGCCAAGATGCACCAGAAGGAAGCGGAGATAGTTGCTGAAGCAGGAAAAGGAGGAACAGTTACCATTGCCACCAACATGGCGGGTCGCGGAACAGATATTAAATTAGGTCCGGGTGTGAAAGAATCAGGCGGACTTGCCATCATCGGAACAGAACGACACGAATCAAGGCGTGTGGACAGACAGTTGCGCGGTCGTGCCGGTCGTCAGGGAGATTCAGGATCCTCACAGTTCTTTGTTTCGCTCGAAGATAATCTCATGCGCCTGTTTGGTTCTGATCGTATTTCAAAACTGATGGACAGAATGGGTGTGGAGGAAGGAGAAGTGATTCAGCATTCTCTGGTCTCCAAATCCATTGAGCGCGCACAAAAGAAAGTGGAGGAAAATCATTTCGGAACACGTAAGCGTTTGATCGAATACGATGACGTAATGAATTCTCAGCGCGATGTAATTTATACTAAACGCAGACACGCGCTGTTTGGCGAACGTCTTTCGCTCGACATCGCCAACATGCTCTTTGATGTTTCTTCAGCTATTGTGAGCGATTGTCATGCAGCGTTAGATTATGAAGGAATGAAATTTGAACTCATCAAAACACTTACAGTGGAATGTCCGGTGGATGAGAAAGGATTTTCGCAATTGAACCCGGATGAAACCTCTCATAAGATTTATGACTTAGCTTTTGAAGGATACAAGCAGAAGCGTGAACGTATTGCAGAACAGTCATTTCCTGTTATCAAAAATGTTTTCGAAACTCAGGGGGCGCAGTTTGAGAATATCGTTGTTCCGTTCACCGATGGATTGAAAACATTGCAAGTAGTTGCTAACCTGAAAAAATCGTACGAGTCGCAGGGCAAACACATTGTTTTTGACATGGAGAAGAACATCATGCTTGCAATGATCGATGATGCGTGGAAAGAACACTTACGCGAACTGGATGATCTCAAGACAAGCGTGCAGAACGCTGTGTATGAACAGAAAGATCCGTTGTTGATCTACAAATTTGAATCTTTTAATCTTTTTAAGCAGATGCTTGTGAGGATGAATAAAGAAATTATTTCCTTCCTTGTAAAGGCTGCATTGCCCGGAGAACAGCAAACGCAGGTGAGGAGGCAAGCCAGCGTTCCTCAACGCATGGATAATAGCCGTTTAAAAGTTGGAAGAGGGCAGGGTATAGATGAAGCGAGAAGAGTTCCTGCGCAAAACGGTGATGCATCTTTTGCAAACACCCAGCAGGAAGAAAAACAGCAGCCTGTGCGTGTGGAGAAGCAAATTGGTCGTAATGAACCATGTCCGTGCGGAAGCGGCAAGAAATATAAGAATTGCCACGGTAAATGAATTCAACAAAAGAGTCATAAAAAAAACCATCATTTCTTGATGGCTTTTTTTATTTTTATTTGTAAAATGAAATTAAACTTTCTCTTTCATTTTCTCTGCAATATCTGGGGCAACAAGAACTCGTCCGCAATGTTCGCATACCAAAATTTTTTTGTGTGTTTTGATATCCAACTGACGTTGTGGTGGGATTTTTGAAAAGCACCCTCCACATGCATCGCGCTCAACCGGAACAACAGCAAGTCCATTGCGCGTGTTGGAGCGAATACGTTTGTAGGAATTCAGCAGGCGTTCTTCAATGGAAGCCTCTGCGGTCTTGGATCTTTTAAGTAAAGCGGTTTCTTCTTTTTCTGTTTCAGCAATGATTTCATCCAGTTCTCCCTGCTTTTCTTTCAAACGATTTTTCCTTTCTTTTAGCTCTTCTTCCAATTGCTCAACTTGTTCTTTCTTGGTAGTGAGTGCTGCTTTAAAATCCTTTATTTTTCTTTCGGCAAGTTGTATTTCTAATGTCTGATATTCAATTTCTTTGGTGAGAGATTCGTACTCACGGTTGTTGCGCACTTTGTTCTGTTGTGATTTATATTTTTTAATCATCACTTCCGCTTCTTTCATTACATTCTTTTTTTCGGATATAACAAGTTCGCTGGCATGATAATCTTCGTTCATCTTTTCCAAGCGCGTAGCAAGTTCTTCCACGGAATCTTCTAGTTCTTTTATTTCAAGAGGAAGTTCTCCGCGCACGGTGCGTATCTTGTCGATCTTGGAATCAATTACCTGTAGTTCGAAAAGAGCAGTAAGCTTTTTTTCTACCGTAGCGTCAATTTTTTCTCTTTCTGAAAGTGATCCTTTTGCCATGTTATAAGTAGTTTACTGGATTAGTATTGATTTCCGTTAAACGGGGAGCGAAGATAGAAAAATTTTGCTTCAACAAGTCACGCAATAATTCTTTAGTGAACTGCTCGCTTTCGTAGTGCCCGATATCAGCTATAAGTATCTTGTTTTCAGCATCAAAGAACTGATGGTATTTAAAGTCAGCAGTAATGAAAACATCTGCTCCGGAAGCAATAGCTGCTTCCAGAAGAAAGCTTCCTGAACCACCACAAACAGCAACTTTTTTCACCTTTCTTCCTAGTAATACGGTGTGACGTAAAGAACCGGATTTCATCACCTTTTTCACTTTGTTCAGAAAGGATACTTCAGTCATGGGTTTTGCGAGAACACCTGTCATTCCGGAGCCAGACCTCACTCCCGACCCCCGAGCTTCGCTCCCAATCTTCGCTTTTCGCTCGGCTGTCACGGGAGATGGGAGTAGGAACTTACAATTGCTCAACCCCAGTTTATCACATATTTTTTTGTTAACACCCTGGATTACGTTATCAAGATTTGTATGAATGGCATAAATAGCAATGTTATTTCGAATGGCTTTCAACACCACGCGCTCCACATAATTTTTCCCGGTAATTTTTTTGAGTCCGCGAAAGATGATGGGATGATGTGAAATGATAAGATTGCATTTTTTCTTTATCGCTTCATCAATAACTGCTTCGGTGCAGTCAATGCAGATCAAAGCGTTTATCACTTCGTCTTCTTCATTTCCAACGATTAATCCTGAATTGTCGTATTCTTCCTGTAAAGAAAGAGGAGCAATGGATTGGAGATAGGATGTGATGGATTTTATTTTCATGTATCTCTATTAGAATTTCAATCAAAGATGCTGAATGTCACACTGTTTTTGAGTTGGAAGATGTGGCAAATGTAATCAAACAAATTTATGAATCTGGCGCCCCTTCTTTGAAATTCTTTTCTTCTTTCATAAACTAACACCTTATCGGTTACACTAAAGTTCTTTGCTTATGAGATAATAAGTTATGTTGCGCAGAGAGTCGAGGAACTGGATATTTTCATTGAGGACTACTGAATAAAACTTTTTCTGTCCTCACGCTCATTGCCATTTTATCTCTCAGTTAAATAAAAAACATTTACTGCACCAAAGTTCACAAAGCGTGCAAATATTTTGTGTAAATCTTCTCTCATTCATTTTTTTACCTTTGTTCTAAGAATACTTGTAAAGTCAATGTATGTTTTTCGAAAACACAAACCCTCCAGTTGAAAGAAATGTCTGATAACACTAATCAAATGACAAAAAACTATTACTCCGCGACCTTCCGCAAGAACATTTATGTGCCGGTTTTCGGTTTTTTTTTAGCAGTGCTTATGTGTTGGTTTTTGTTTTCTTCCTGTGGAGGCAATAAGGCGAATGGGAACTTTCAGGTAAAAGGAAAACTCAGCAACAGTAAGGGGGAGTATATTTCTTTGGTGGACGTGAATTCTTCCCAGATAAAAACACTTGATTCGGTACAAGTGAATGAGAAAGGAGAATTCATTTTTACAAACAAAGTCCCTGCAAAAGGATTTTACATTCTTCAGATCGCACCTTCCAATTATGCAACCATCATTGCCGATAGTTCTGAAAAGATTATTTTTGAAGGAGATGCAAAAAACCTTCGCGAGTCATACAAGGTTAGCGGCTCAAAAGATTCTGAAATATTTCTTCAGTTCAATGAGTACACCCGAGAAAAATTCAAAGCGATGGAAGGATTGCGCAACAAACAGGACTCTATCAGGCGTGTTTTTGAAGCATTTATGAATACAACAAATAATACTTTCAACAACGATTCTCTTTCAAAAGAACTTGAGCCCATCTTTGATAAATATTCTGAAAATTATAAAAAGCTTGCAGACGAAACAAACGTGTACCTTAAAAAATTTATTGATGAGAATATTACTTCTTTCGCTGCGCTTGCCGCAGTGCAGATGCTGAATCCTCAAAAGGACATTGATTATTTTGTGAAAGTTGCCGATGCTCTTACAGCAGAATATCCAACGTTGGAGAATCTCAAAGGCTTTCAAGCCTATGTACAGGGGCAAAAGCGTCTTGCCATAGGAATGCCTGCTCCTGAAATTACGATGAACGATCGCGAGGATAAATCGCTTTCACTTTCTTCGCTGAAAGGAAAAGTAGTTATTGTTGATTTTTGGGCTTCGTGGTGCAAGCCCTGCAGGGCAGGAAACCCCTTTATAGTTTCTTTATATGAGAAGTATAAGGATAAAGGACTGGATGTTTTCAGTGTTTCTCTTGATCTTGAAAAAGATGCATGGCTGGCTGCGATTACGCAGGATAAACTTGCATGGAAAAATCATGTTTGTGATATGAAACAGTGGCAGTCGCCTGTTGTGGCTTTGTACGGATTCACCGGAATTCCTTTTACCTGCATTCTTGATAAAAATGGAAATATCGCAGGAAAAAATTTGCAAGGACCTGCGCTGGAGGAAAAAATAAAAGAACTGTTAGGTCAGTAGCCATTGATTATTGGCATTTTCATGTGAAAATATTTTAGATTAGTCATTCATATTTGGTTATTTTTTTGCATAAATAAACGGCTAAGGGTATAAAAATTTCATGTGCGTGCTCGTGGCAACAGTCCTTTGTTCTTAGCGTTTGAAGTCAGTTTCATCT
>JACRAL010000118.1 GCA_016213435.1 Bacteroidota bacterium | reverse complement strand
TGCAGCTGAGACTGATGTGGACAGGCTGCTCGATCTCCTGGTGGAGAAAGGCGTAGTCACTAAAGATGATGCTGTAGGGTTCAGGGCGGATTTGGCCGTGAAGAAGCAAGAGGAAAAAGAAACGCAAAAAGAGTTTACAGTAATCGCTAGTAAACCTATTAAGATAAGCGGCTATACTCAACTGCGTTATCGAAATGACAAGAGCGCTAATGATGTTTTTGATGTCAGGCGGGCCAGGTTTAATATCCAGGGGGATATTACTGAACGGTTTGATTACCGCACCCAGGTTGAATTTGGTTCAACAGCAGTGACTTTATTAGACGCGATAGTCGGCTATAAAGTTAACCCGTATTTGAAATTAATTCTTGGACAGACATTTATACCGTTTAGCCAGGAGAATCTTGTTTCAAATACGAAATTAGAGACTATTAACCGTTCTCAGATTGTTGAGGCTACAACAGCACGCAGCACCAACGACATACTGGGTAATAAAAACGGCCGTGATATTGGAATTCAGGCCAGCGGAAGCCTTTTTCCAAAAGCAGATTATAACCTAATTGATTATGCTTTTGGGATATTTAATGGCGCGGGTATTAACGTATCAGCAGATACTAATGAGCAGAAGGATTATGTGGGAAGATTAATATTTCACCCTATTAAAACATGGTCATTAGGAGGTTCTTATTATGCGGGAAGTTACGCTGCTAGTGCGACCTCTGTAAACGTTGACCGGGATAGATATGGTTTGGAGTTTGCCTATGTGGAAGATCCAGTTTCCTTTAAAGGAGAGTATATTAAAGGTCATGATGGGGCAACTGATAAGGATGGATGGTATCTTCAAACAGGGTATTATTTTATTCCCAAGAAGTTTCAGGGGGTGTTTAAGTTTGATAACTATGACCCCAATACGAATGTAGACAAGAATGAAAAAGATGTTTATACCCTGGGCGGCAACTGGTATTTCAACAAGTGGGCATTCCTGCAGGTTAATTATGAATTTAAGGATGAAGCGGCTAAAGAAACTGATAATAATGCTTTAACAGGACAGTTAACTTTACAATTCTGAACATGTCATTGCGAGGCCTGAAAGGCCGAAGCAATCTGCAAGAATAAGGATTGCTTCGTCATGTCTGCTTTGTCAGCGCTCCTCGCAATGACGATAGAAAGGATAACAATGAAAAAATTAATCAGTAGTTTAGTAGTAATAGGCGTTTTATTGTCAAGCTATGCAATAGGTTTTAGTGAAGATAAAGAACTTGAAGGCACTGTAACACTA
>JACRAL010000117.1 GCA_016213435.1 Bacteroidota bacterium | reverse complement strand
ATAATGACTTAGAAAATGATCTGCACTGTGTGCTGGGCGGTTGCATTGAAACATTTCATATTACCATTTATAACCGCTGGGGAGAAATGGTATTTGAATCCACTGACCAAAAAACAGGCTGGGATGGAACTTACCAAGGCAGGTTAGAGAACACAGCTGTGTTTGTTTATGATATGAAAGCAACGCTTATGAATGGGGAGAATATAAATAAGAAAGGGAATATTAGTTTAATCAGGTAACTCCGAAAGATTGATTTAAACGTAGTATGTTGAGAGAGATACTCAAATAGCAAGCACCCTCATCATCCGTTGCAGATCAGGATGAATTTCATCTAAATGTTTTACTGCATTTTTAAAAGGCGTGTAAGCAATTTTATTATTGATAATTCCTATCATCACATTTTTCTTTCCTTCCATCAGCGCTTCCACGGCAGAAAATCCCATGCGTGAAGAATTTACCCTATCCATGCAGGTGGGATTTCCTCCGCGCTGAATGTGTCCGAGCACAGAAACGCGAATATCGTAGAAGGGAAGTTCTTTCTTAACTTTTTCTGCAGTTTGCAAAACGCTTCCTGTTCCTCCCTGTTCGGATACGATTACAATTTTTGATGATTTATCTTTTCTTCCTTCTTTCAGATGCTGGATAAGTTTTTCAAAATCTGTTTTCGCTTCCGAAATTAAAATGGCTTCTGCGCCTGAGCCAATGCCGCTCCGTAATGCAATGAGGCCTGCATCGCGCCCCATCACTTCCACAAAGAATAACCGATCGTGACTCTCTGCAGTATCGCGGATCTTGTCAACAGCTTCCACCACAGTATTGATCGCGGTGTCATATCCTATCGTGAAATCTGTTCCTATCAGATCGTTGTCAATGGTTCCCGGGCATCCGACAAACGGAATGGAACAAATCGTGCTGAACTCCAGCGCTCCTTTAAAAGTTCCGTCACCGCCAATTGCTATTACTCCTTCTATACCGTGCTTCTCAAGATTTTCTTTTGCTTTTTTCATTCCTTCTTTTGTCATGAACGCGCTGCTTCTTGCGGTTTTTAAAATGGTGCCGCCCCGCTGAATGATCCCGGAAACAGATTTTGCATTCATGGAAATGAATTCGTTATGGATCATTCCGTCATATCCGTGCAGGATGCCCATCACTTCCAGTTTGTGAAATACGGAAGTGCGCACCACTGCGCGGATGCAGGCGTTCATTCCGGGCGCATCGCCTCCTGAAGTAAAGACAGCTATTTTTTTCATAGGAATTTCTTAGTGAAACAAAATTACACCAATATAACCTTATCTGTGCCTTGCCTCTTCAAAAAATAAATTACGCTCAAATGATGATACTATACGAAGACAGAATGAAACAACATTAATTAACCCTGACACAGTTCACTGAACAGACCCTTTCCCCACAAGTGCTTACACTCTATTTTAGGAAGGTTCACTCTTCATAAGGGAACACCCTCCCTTGATGAGGGGTTGACATCTCTTGGCAAAAGTGCTTACACTCTTCATAAGGGAACACCTTCCCTTGATGAGGGATTGACATCTCTTGGCAAAAGTGCTTACACTCTTCATAAGGGAATACCTTCCCTTGACGAAAGACGAACATCTCTTGTCAAGAGTGCTTACACTCTTAGCAGGGGAACACTTACAATTAACAAAAGAAAAAAAACCTTTAAGTGCAAGCTCCATCTTTTAATAATAAAATTGCTTAGAAAAAACCGAAAGGAGTAAATAAAAAAAAGAAATGGATAAGAACTTTTATAAGCCCCTACCCATTTCTTATTGTTTGTGTTGCCTCTCTCTTACCTTACCCTTATTGCAACGAATAAAATTCATTCGTGTCATTCGCATATTGTTCGCATCTTTTGCATTATGTTACCCGAACCAGTAATGATTTCTTAATGAAACAAAATTACATCGATTAAATCATATTTTCTAAATTTGTTTAAAATATATTTTCAGCGAATGAAAAAAATAATCTTTGGCACTATCATTCTGTTTCTTTCCTTTCTTTCTTCCGAAGCTCAAACCAAAATTAACAACATTGCTTTCCCCGATACATACATTGCCGGCAAAGAAAAATTAGTGCTGAATGGCGGAGGCACGCGTGTAAAATACTGGATGGACATGTATGTGGGTGCCTTGTATATTCCTGCGAAAAGTAAGGATGCGGCAAGCATAGTTTTGGCAAACTCTCCGATGGTGATTCGGATTTGTATCGTGTCCGGATTAATTACAAGTTCAAGGATGGCGGAAGCGGTGGAGGAAGGGTTTAAAAAATCTACGGGAGGAAAGCAAGCGGACTACAAAGACAAAATCGAGAAATTTGAGAAAGCGTTTAGCGAAGAGATTAAGAAAGGCGATGTGTTTGATATTGTTTATGCAAATGAAAAGATTTCTGTTTACAAAAACAATACGCTGAAAGCTGAAGTAGAAGGGCTTGATTTCAAAAAAGTCGTGTTTGGAATATGGCTTGGCAACGATCCTGCCGACAGTGATTTGAAAGAGGGGATGCTGGGGAAATCGAATTGAATTACTCTTTTTTCAAGTTAAGCAACTGAACGCCCAATAAACTTTCAAGCATAGAAGGGTCTTTCCCATTTCCGCTTCCGCTGATGTATGTAGTTGGTAAAACTAATTTAGATAATGCTTCCGCTACGCCTATCTTGGTATCCTTGTCAAATTGCGCTCTTTGCTGTGGAGTTAAACCGGCTGATACCATCTTTGAGTTTTTATAATATTCGGCATCTGCATCAGTTTTTACTCTTTGTGCCTGTAATATAGCGGTTTGCGCTTCCAGTTCAGCCACTTCTTTTTGCTGTTGAGCCTGAGTTACTGCCTGGGCTTTAATAACTTCTTGTTCCCATTTTGCTTTTGCAGAAGCTGCTTTACCCTGCAATTCAGTGGTGATGGCATCCTGTTCTGCTTTTTTAGAGTTTGCTATGGCAGTTTGTACTTGCATATACGCCTGCTGCTGAACTTTAATTTGATTCTCTACTTCTGTATCATAATCAATGGAATTCAAAGCTAATCCCTGAAGGCTCACATTATATGTTTTTACAGCAGATATTTCCTGACGCAACGGCACATTATTTTTCTCAACAATTTTAACTACTGTAATTGTTTTATCCGTGTTCATTAAGTCATCATGTACTTTAATGTCTTCTTGCTTTGTGCGGTAAACACCGTTTATGGATTGATCTTCGATATAGGAGAGCAGATCATTTCTTTTTTCCGCTGAGGATTCTTTGGAAGACATAAGCGGACCGGTCATGTAAACCGATTTAGTTACCACCTGACGGATGAGCTGCTGTTCAATAGCATTTTGTGAACCAAAATCAGTGTGCAGTTTCAATATTGCTTTTTCATCAGATGGCATATACCAACGCACCGAACCTGAAATTTGAGCATGCCCTCCGTCATTGAAACGTATCTTAATTGATTGATCATCTTTATTCCCTTCATCATTTTTATTGCTGAACCAAAATTGATTTGACTTTTTGTAATGAGTGGCTGTGCCAAATCCCTGCATGACAGGACCCGGGGTGGTATATATGGAGATGTTTCCTGTAAAAGCGCTCTGGATAATAACAATCTCAGAGTTATCTACATTCTCTACCATCTTACCGGAAAACAAAATAAATAAAATTGCCAACGTTCCTAATCCAAGTACCAATATTTTTTTTAGTGTGAAATTTGTAAAAGTATTTTTTACATCTTCTTTTATGTTTGATAACATGATATGGAGTTTTTAGTCCCGATAGCTATCGGGATGATTATTATTTCAAGAGGTTATCCGATTCTTTTTTTAATTCTTTTGCCGATTTGTAATTTTCAGCCACCTCGTTCTGCACTTCCTTTACTTCTTCAACCACTTCTTCAACCTTTTCTTTTGCTTTAGTTATTTTTTCTACCAAAGGAGAGGAGGGATCTGATTTTTTTTCTTCAGATGAGTTTACTTTTGTTGATTTTCTGAATGATCCAAAAAGCGGTTTATTGAAAATAATAGGCAAGAAAAATTCAGTAATGGATATCAGCACGATGGCTGCTAAAAAAAGTATTTCAATAATAGGCCACATCTTATTTTATTATTTGTAACGAATTAAAGTAATCGACTCGGACTTTCCGTAAAGATAGCTAATATTTGCAATTCAATATTTAGTAATCAAAACGGGGTGTACGCAGAACTGCACAACGAGGTGTTGAATAATTGGCTCTTTTGGATGTGAGATAAACGATAAAGTTGAGGAAAATTGCTAAACCCTCAATTTTATTACCATGACCCAAAAAGAAATAGAACGAGCTACGGCTCT
>JACRAL010000116.1 GCA_016213435.1 Bacteroidota bacterium | reverse complement strand
TTGATAACCCGGCTTCGGGTCAAAGGTACCGCCAGGCTGATGGAACTCTGGCCGGCCACTGCACAAAGCCCCTGCCGTTACCTGCTATGCCTTGAGCGGGCTTTTTAGCAGTAAGTCGCTTACGGTCTGCACATCACTAAAACTGATCTTGACATGCTAATAAAAGTCAGAAAAGCCGCTCATTGGCGGGTACATTTGAACAGAACTTTCATGTGACTGGAAATGTCTTAACCAATTGAACTTTTTGCACAGCAGGTAACATAGGGTTTTGTGCAATGGCTGTAGAATAAACCCTCAGCCCCATAACCCTGATTGGCTGTAGCTCAGTCTTCCGCTATCCTAAGAACCGTATTTTAAACTTGAAAATCAGGCTTCGGGTCAAAGGCACCGCCAGGCTGATGGAACTCTGATCGGCCACTGCACAAAGCCCCTGCCGTTATAGGCAACCTTATTCAACCATTCGTATGACTAGAATAATCCAATTATTGTTAGCTTTTGCACTTATCAACTATTCTTGTAATACGAACACATTTCATCAGACAAACAACGAAACTAAAGACTCTATTCTTAAAAAGTATATTTCGATAGTTGACACACTACCTTATTATGACACCAGCTCCATTGAATTTAAGTTAATAAAAGCATATTCTTCAAATGACACCAACACTCTCAAGAAACTTGTAGGGCATTTTGAAAATATGACTAGAAAACTTGACTGGCAGATAAATTTGGATTCTTGTGTTAAACAACAAGCATTTAAAGATATACGCTCTGAAGAAAAATATCGGTTTAATTACTCAGCAGCACTTTGTCCGTACGCTACTTCGGCAACAATAATCAATTACAAGGACTCAACTGTGCTAAACACAATAGTTTATCAGTATGCGTGGGACACATTGCCTTGTAAAGTCATTGAGCAAACTACAGTTGCCATTGACAGCGTTGGTTGGGCCATGTTTCAAGAATCACTAGAGGTTGCTGACTTTTGGGGACTAAGGCCTGACAACGGAGAGCATGGAGTTGACGGAAGTACATTAGAAATATATGGGTTTAAAAAAGGAACAAACTCTGAATGGGATCCAGACAGATCAAACTTCATAGAAAGATGGAGCCCAGCTTATAATTCAATATTAAGTAGCTTTACCCTTTTATTAAAGTATTCAAAGACAAAGAAAGGTTGTATAACCGCTTTGTAAAGGCTGCCTATAACATCGGGTTTTGTGCAATGGCCATCAGAATATATTCTCATCGATATAATAAAACCCATCGACAATTCGGGCTGGCACGGACTCATAGAAATTTGATCTAAAAAACGAACTTTAACTCCAGGAAGGAGCTTTGGCAGCCCAGCTTTACGGATCACGGATCGGCCACTGCACAAAGCCCTGCCCGTTACCTGCTATGCCTTGAGCGGGCTTTTTAGCAGTAAATTGTTTCCGGTCAGCACATCACTAAAGCAGACCTTAATATGCTAATTAAAGTCAGAAAAGCCGCTCACGGGCCGGGTAGACTTTAACAGAGCTTTCGTGGGATTGGAAAAGTCGTTATTGATTGAACTTTTTGCACAGCAGGTAACATAGGGTTTTGCGCAATGGCTGTAGAATAAAACTTCAGCCCCATAACCCTGATCGACTGTAGCACCGGCTTCCGGTTCCTAAGAACTGTATTCTAAACTTGAAAATCAGGCTTCGGGTGAAGTGTACCGCCAGGCTGTTGGATCACGGATGAGCCACTGCACAAAGCCCTGCCCGTTAGCGGTAATTTTAGGACGACACAATAACGCAGACACATTGACAATAAACAAAAACGAATAAATCAAACATATGGCTTTACCAACAACTTACACCCAAGCATTCGGACTATTAGCTGACTTTTTCGGTAGAATTAGAGACGCACAAGCTCCTCCAAAATTTACCAATCAGTTGTTGAAGGACATGGGATTTGAATCAACAAATCATAGAGCATTCATTCCTCTCTTAAAATCTCTCGGCTTCTTGACGGCAGACGGGACACCTACCGCACGTTACCACGACTATAGAAATCATTCAATGTCAAAAAAGGTCATGGGTAAAGCAATTAAGGAAGCATACTCAGACATATTTCTAATTAAAGCAAATCCTACAGCAGCCGACAAACCACTTATTGAAGGCAAATTCAAAAGCTTTCACAACGCAAGTGATGTAGTAGCCGCTTTGATGGCAAAGACATTTTACTCCTTACTGGACTTGGCAGATTTTGCAAGCGAAGAAACAACTACCAAACCAAAGAACGAGAAGCCTGCTGTTGACAAACCGCTAGTCTATGATGATATAGAAAAGCAGTTTAAAGAAAAGGGACACGGGACTCTTGGCTTGCATTACAATATCCAAATTCATCTACCAGCGACAAAAGACATTGAAGTCTATAACGCAATTTTTAAATCACTAAAAGACCATCTCATTGAATAAGAAAAAAGACATAAGAGATTTTCTCTTTCGAGGTTTAATGTTTGAATCTGAAGCTACAAAGTTTCAGCACGCAGGGATTCAAATCGGTGCGGATTCAACTTACGCTGAAGAACAGTTGTTAGCTGAATCTTTAGCCCCATTTAGTATTTTCAGGAGAAATCAAGCATTGGAAATGGCGAGACTGTATGCTGTTTTGCATTGCTTTGAAAACGAAATTCGTGAGTATATCCGTGAGACACTAACCGAGAAGGACGGAATTGATTGGTGGACAAGACTACCTCCTAAAATGAAAGCTCATGCAGAAAGCAGACAAGAAGCCGCTTTAAAAGATTCTTGGCTTGAAGGAGAGAAAAGTGACTTATTAGGTTTCGTTGACTTTGGCATGTTGACCTCTATCATAATTGAAAAGTGGACTTACTTCAACAATGTAATACCATCACAACATTGGCTCAAACAGAGAATGGAAGAACTAGAAAAAGTTAGGAACTTTATTGCTCACAACAGAGCATTACTTCCATCGGAGTATCAACGAATTTATATGTATATCGCAGATTGGAACAGAGTAATTGGACTATAAAAACCATCGCAAACATTTAAAACAATTAGGACAATGGACAAGAAAGCAATTTCAATATCGTACAAAATGAAAGGTGGTGTTTTAGACGATGATTACACCTTGTATGATGACGGAACAATTTTACACGAATACGACAAGCATACTTATCAGGGCGGACAAAACTTAAAAGAAAATTTGACCGTTGCTGACCTTTCGAACGAAGTAAAACAAAGACTTTTGGAAGCCGCTTCTGACGGGGACAAAGAGTCGGTTCGTAAGATACTGAACCTTTGACAAAGGATAAGAAAAACTACCGCTAACATGGGGTTTAGTGCAATGGCTGTCTGAAGAATATATACTGGTCTGTGGGCTATAACTCAACTCTAGTCCCAGCTTACCCAGCTTTTTTGGACATTTTCTTTAAAGTCAACATATTTCTCCGGATCAAATGCAGCACCAGGCTGCGTTCCACGATTCGCCACTGCACTAAGCCCCTGCCGTTGTGTGTAATTTTATGAGACCATTCAATCGTATAGACAATCCGAAAGCTATCGACAAAAATTTTGTTGAAAGCGAACTCAAATTGGGAAAAGAAGTAATTCTCCAATTTGTTGACAAAAGCTACACAGACAAAATTCTTGCAGACATAAATGAACTTTGCTCAAAGTATGACGAAAGACTTTGTATTAGATTTTATGGACATTACTCAAAGCAATTTGACTGCAAAGTTTTACAAAAAATCCCAAACGTAAAATGTTTATACATTGACTGTCTGCAAAATGCAGACAACTTGCAAATACTAAAAGAGCTTCCAAATCTTAAAAGTCTTAACATCGGAATATATGAATTGCAAGACACAGAAATATTAAACGCTGACAATCTTAAAGACTTGACAGAGTTAATTGTTTGTGACACAAAAACAAAAGCTTTTAATCTTGAGTATTTGAGACAATATAAAAAATTAAAGTCTTTAAGAATTGGCGGACACACTAAAAATATTGACGCAGTTGGAGAACTTTCAGAATTGGAATTTCTATCATTAAATTCTGTAAAGAAAGTTCCTGTCAATTTCATAAACAAACTAAAGAAATTAAAAACTTTGAATTTCATTTTAGGTGGCAGAGACAACTTAAACGAAATTGAAGAAAATGAAATAGAGAATCTTGAAATTGTTTGGATTCGTGGCTTTAGTGATTTGTCTTGCCTATCCAATTTTCCAAAATTAAAGACACTAAAAATTGAAGACGAAATACAATTGCCAAAAATTCACTTTGACAATATTTTTCCAGATTTGACAGATTTAAAAGTACTTAACTGCAAGACACTTGAAACAATAACAGGACTGAAAAATTTACCTAAATTAAGTTCTTTGCTTATTTACCAAACCAAAGTTGACTTTGACAATTTTATGCAACAAGAGTTGCCCAAAGAATTAAAATATTTAGGTTTTCATACAACTAAAACAAAAATTGACAAAGATATTAAAGCAACACTTGAAAGTAAAGGTTACGAATGTCGATGAGAAGAAAAACTACACACAACATTGGGTTTTGTGCAATGGCTTCAGAATAAATCCTCGGCCCCGTAACCCTGATCAGCTGTAGCTCAGACTTCCGCTATCCTAAGAACGATATTTTAACTTGAAAATCAGGCTTCGGGTCAAAGGCACCGCCAGGCTGATGGATCTCTGGCCGGCCACTGCACAAAGCCCCTGCCGTTGTAGGCAACTCTAAAGCAACTCTCTCAAATGGGATATTACATCAGAGTTTTGGGAACACAAGACCCAGATATTCATATAGACGAACTCATTCAATCTTTAGCAGCAGAAAGCTT
>JACRAL010000119.1 GCA_016213435.1 Bacteroidota bacterium | reverse complement strand
ATGGTAGAACAATATCTTGAGCATCATCGCAAACCATCGAATGCAGATACTGATAATATTATATTGGAGTAAGAATTTCATTCTTTGTCTTTTCAAACCTCTGCACTTCCAGTGCAGAGTGGTTTAGTTTTACAAACATGGCGAGCAGGTTGCTTCCATACGAATTGCAAAAGCAGAAGGCAATAAAATTGTTCCTCTTGCAGATAAGTTTGATGAGTTCACTGCACTCATAAAAGATTTTTGTTCTTACGCAGGGCAAAGCATTAAATCATCTAAAACACTCGCAGAAATGATGGCAGGCAAAGCGCGCATGCTTGCCAATGTGATTGAAAACGCAATTAACAGCGATGAAGCAAACGCTGCCGACAGTTCTCTGAAAGAACAGATGACAGCGTTTAAGGATATTCTTATTCATGATATTACCCCAAAAGAATTTTCTGACATATACGCTCAAACGGTTGCTTACGGAATGTTTGCTGCCAGATTGCACGATAAAACCTTAGATAATTTCACACGGCAGGAAGCCGCTGAACTTATTCCTAAATCAAATCCGTTTTTGCGCAAGCTGTTTGGCTACATAGCCGGACCGGATATTGACGAGCGTATTGTGTGGATTGTGGATGCGCTTGCCGATATTTTCAGAGCTACCGATGTGGCAACATTGCTGAAAGATTTTGGCAAAGCCACACAACAGCAAGACCCTATCATTCATTTTTACGAAACCTTTCTGGCAGAGTATGATCCAAAATTGCGCAAGGCGCGCGGAGTGTGGTACACACCCGCACCAGTGGTAAATTTTATTGTGCGTGCTGTGGATGATATTTTAAAAACAGAATTTAATTTGCCCGATGGCTTGGCGGATAAAAGCAAAATAAAAATTAAAACGAAAGCTTTTACCAAAGCCACAACCGACCAGCGCTCTAAAGTAAAAGAAGTTGAAAGAGAAGAAGAAGTTCACAAAGTGCAGATACTTGACCCCGCTACAGGCACAGGTACTTTTTTGGCAGAAGTAATTAAACAAGTGCATAAAAAATTTGAAGGGCAGCAAGGCGTGTGGAGCAATTATGTGGAAGAACATTTGGTGCCGCGCCTCAATGGCTTTGAATTGCTGATGGCGAGTTATGCAATGGCGCATTTAAAATTAGATTTATTACTTACCGAAACCGGATACAAACCCAAAAAGCAAAACCGCCTGCGTGTTTATCTCACCAACAGTTTAGAAGAACACCACCCCGATACCGGAACTTTATTTGCCAATTGGTTAAGCACAGAAGCAAACGAAGCAAACCATGTTAAGCGCGACACACCAGTAATGATAGTGATGGGTAATCCGCCTTATAGTGGAGAAAGTCAAAATAAAGGAGAATGGATAATGAATTTGATGGAAGATTATAAAAAGGAACCAGGAGGAAAACAAAAACTAAAAGAGAAAAATTCAAAATTCGTAAATGCTGATGAAATGAAGTTTATTCATAAAATACCTCGCAGTTTACTGCGGGGTGGTTGTTTGTATTTGTTGTTCAGTCGTATTGTGGTCGGCAAGCGAAGCAAGCCGATGTTTTTCCGTAATACCCCGACAGCTTGCTGCGGGGATAGGAAAAACAAACTTTACGACTTTATTGAAAAAAACGGAGAAGGCATTTTAGCTTTTATTAACCCACACAGTTTTTTAGACAACCCAACGTTTAGAGGAATTCGCTGGCATTTATTAAAGACTTTTGATAAGATATATACTCTTGACTTACATGGCAATAGTATTAAAAAAGAAAAATCTCCTAACGGTTCAGTTGACGAAAATGTTTTTGATATTACTCAAGGCGTGTCGATTAATTTATTTATAAAAACAGGTAAGAAGAAAGTTAATGAGCTTGGAAAAGTATTTCATTGTGATTTATATGGCAAGAGGGAAATGAAATATGATTTTCTCTTTGAAAATTCCCTCCAAACAGTTGTGTGCAATGAACTGTCGAATGTAGCTCCGAATTATTTTTTCGTAGGTAAAGATTTTGATTCACAAAAAAAACATGACAAAGGATTTTTAATAAATGAATTATTCCCACTAAACTCTTTAGGATTGCTAACTAAGCGTGATGACTTATCAGTTGATTTTGGTGAACAAGATTTGGAAAGTAAAATAACTTACTTCTTAGATGAAAGCAAGACGGTTGAAGAGGTTTGCAAAAAGTTTAAGTTAGTTGTAAAAGACAAAGATAAATGGGATGCAAATGAAACGAGAAGCAAAGTATCACGGAAAGATATCAAATGTCAGATTAGAAATTTTCAATATCGTCCTTTCGATAATAGAAAAGTATTTTACAACCCTTATTTTGTTGCAAGACCAAACACAAAAGTATTAGGACATTTTATTAAAGACAATGCTGGATTAATAATTTGCAGACAAGGCCAAGCAGTTGGTGGTGATGAATGGAATGTTGTTTTCACTTGTAAATATTTAACAGACCAAAATATTTATCGTAGAGGTGGTGGAACTATTTTCCCTCTCTATCTCTATCCCGAAACCACCACCCAACAAAGCATAGACGGCAAACAAGAGCGCACCCCAAACCTTAATAAAGAGATAGTAAATAAAATTGCTGAAGGTTTGGGTTTGGAGTTTACAAATGAAAAAGACCCTTCGACTACGCTCAGGGTGACACAGGCAAGGTTTGGATCAACGACAAACAATATTTTGATAAAGTTCCGCAAACTGCATGGGAGTTTTACATTGGCGGTTATCAGCCAGCACAAAAATGGCTCAAAGACCGGAAAGAGCGCACTCTTTCTTTTGATGACATTGAGCATTACCAGAAAATAATTGTTGCACTATCTGAAACGGATAGGTTGATGAAAGAGATTGATGGGATAAAAATAGAATAAAACCAAAAACATATGGAAGGCTTTGATGATAAAGAACAGAAAAAGCTAAGCAAAAGCCTAGCGGCAAAACTAAAGCTGGTGCGCGAGCACATGGCAACTTTAACACCCGAAAAGCGCGCGCAAATAATGGAAGCCATTGCTCAACTGGAAGAACAAATGAGTGTGTTAAAAGAAAAACAAAAACTGGGAACCATTACTGAGCAAGAGCAAAAACTAATGGACAACACAGTTGAAAAATTGATTGAAGTGGTAAGCAGTATGAAAGATATGCAATTGCTGCTGTACAATGCAATGGAGAAAAAAGCCATAGCCTATTACCACGAAATGAAAAAAAAGGCTGAAGCAGGCGATGAGAAAGCAAAAAAAATTTACAAAGAATTAAAACCGCTGTATCAAAAAATGCTGAAAGGAATAGATAATTAATAATTCCCCAACCCCGTATGCGCGGGGCAAGTGTCATTAAGTAAGTGCTAAAACTCAATCCTGTATCCCGCATAAGGAAACAACCCTAACTGGTAATCATTCACGATCGCCTGCTTGCTGTCGTTATACACCTGCTGGAGAATGTTTTTGCGATTGAGGATGTTCTCCACATTGATGAAGAAATAGTGTGATACTTTTTTCTGATTGATGCGGTAAGAAACTTTAAAGTCAATCTTTTGGTAAGAGCGGAATTGCTTGCTGAAAGCCATGGAATCAATATATACTGCATTCTTTTCTGAGATGGATCTCTGAATGTCGATAGGCGTGTAGCGGTTTCCGCCTGCAAAAGAGAACTTTACATCCAGTCCGATGATGTGGTTTTTTCTGCCTGTGGGAATTTCAACTCCCCCCAGCAGATTATAAACATATCCTCCGCTGAAAGCGGTGTGGCGCAAAACCCCATCGCTTCCTTTATAGCGGGAATCATAAAGTGAAAGTGAGTTGAGGAAATAATAATTCTTGCTGAAGAATTTTTCAAGCGTAATTTCCACCCCATAGTTAGATCCCGTTCCTTTGTTGATCAGGGAATCGCGGTAAGTCAAACCTTCCAGTTCATTGCCGACATTGATTGTGGAGAAAGAGTTGCTGTGAAATTGTTCGATTGGAATGTTGTAGATATCCTGATAATATGTTTCCAGCTTGAAACGAAAATTCTTTGCAAAGTTGAAATCGTATGCAAGCACGTACTGCCTGCTTTTGCTTATGTCAATATTCTTATTTGTGTTTGAATAGGTTTTAGCGGTAGAATCGTATGTCTGGTAGAAATAATAAATAAGAGGCAGCGTCTGGCTGTGCATTCCAAAAGCCAAAGAAAGAGTTTGTCTTGGTAAAAACTGCCAGCGAAGTCCTGTTCTCGGTTCAATAGCGGAAGATTTGCTTAATGCAAAATAATTAAAATGTATACCGCTGTTCAGCGAAAGTTTCTCCGTGATCCGATATTGCCAGTGAATAAATGATTGCAGTCCGGTAGTGCTGCCTTTTTGATTGAACTGGGTAAGATATATTTTGTTATAGCGGGACCAATAAGTTGAATGATAATCAGCAAACATATCTTTCCAGGTGATACCGACTTTTACCAGATGATGCGCATTGATCTTATCGGTGATGGTGTAGTTGGCATAGTATTGCCAGTCGGAAGAGTTATTAGTGTAAACGCGGTATGTGGCTTTTGTCGCGGAAAGAGTGTCGTCTGTAATCTTGTTTTGAGTTCCGGAAACAGAAAGATTTAACTTGCCTGAAATCTTGTCATTAAAAAAATACAAGTGAGACAAACCTGTTGCGCCCATCTTTGAGCCGAACCGCAGATCTTCACCCACACCTGTAAAACTCCAGTCGGTAGAATCTTTTTCACTGTCGAGCAGGGAAATATTACTTATTCCTCCGATTCCCCAGAAAGAGAATACCCCGCTTTTGGCTGTTGGAATATTTATTTTGTATGATATGTCCTGATACTTTGGGATTCCTGAGACACCAAAATTTATTCCAAGCGCTTTGAAAGGTGCAAGAGTAGAGTAGCGGTAGTTGATGAGATATGAAGCACTGCTGCCCCTTTCTTTGCTCCCCTCTCCTGTGGGAGAGGGGTTGGGGGTGAGGCGGATTGGCCCCTCAATTCCCGCTTCAAGTCCATTAAAACCTAGTTGACCTGTGTATTCTGTTTTTTCATTGTTGCCATTGCGCATCTTGAGGTCGAACACTGCTGCCATGCGATTTCCATATTGTGAAGGGAAAGCTCCTGTGAGAAAATCGGATGAGCCCAGAAGGTTGTTGTTGAGAATGCTTATGGGACCTCCGGTAGCGCCCTGAGAGGAAAAATGGTTGGGGCTTGGAATATCGGTGTCTTCCAGCCGCCACAAAACTCCAACAGGAGAATTTCCGCGCACAATGATGTCGTTGCGCGCATCGTTGCCGGTTGCAACTCCGGCATAATTGGAAACCATTTTGCTTGGGTCGCCCCGTGCGCCTGCATATCGTTCGGTTTCTTCGTGGTCAAAACTGCGTGCGCTGTTTGTTATCAGGTCATTGTTGGCTTTTGTTTTGTCTCTTTCAAAAACTATCTCCATTTCTTTTCCCATGATGAGTTTTTCATGCATCTCTACATTCAGTACAATTTCTTTTCCGGTAGTGACTACGATATTCTGGAGGACAACATCTTCGTATCCGACTAAGGAAAATCTCAGAGAATGTCTGCCCACCGGGACTTTTGCAAGACGAAATTTTCCTTGTGCATCTGTAATGGAATAAATAGCGGTGTCGAGGTTAAGTATTTTTACACTTGCGAGTTCAATGGGAGCTTTTGAATCTGCATCCACCACGGTTCCCCGAACGGTTTGAGTTAGAATTTGGCTATAAGAAAAATTTAAGAGAGCAGAAGGCAGATGGAAAACAGAAAAGGAGAAGAGTAATTTGAAAATGAATTTATGTCTCCTTAAAAGGTTCATGTTATCTAAACAAGAGACAAATATACATCTATGTAAGTCACCTCAAAATCCTATTTCCATGTATCAATCTTTTTCTTACATTTGCGACCCTTTCGCATAGGAAAGGAAAAAATAAATAATAACCCTTGTGCCCCTCCGTAGTTCTACGGAGTCCAATGGTCTCGGTGAAAGCCGGGAATAGGGCAGAAGACAAAACAAAAACAAATGTCAAAACAGTACGAAACGATCTTTATTTTAACTCCGGTTCTGTCGGATGAGCAGACCAAGGAGGCGGTGAACAGCTACAAAAAGCTGGTCAAGGAACTGAACGCAAAAGTTGTTCACGAAGAAAGCTGGGGCTTGAAAAAGCTGGCTTATTCCATCAAAAAGAAGAATACCGGTTATTATCATCTGTTCCAGATTGAAGCACCGGGTGAAGCAATCGCTCATTTGGAAACTGCTTACAAACGTGATGAGCGCGTTCTTCGCTATCTCACAGTTCATTTAGATAAGTACGCGCTTGAATATGCTGAACGCAGAAAAGGAAAGCTTGCAAATAAAAAAACAGATAGAAAAGAAGAAGTAACGGCATAAACGTATGCCCCAACCCTAAAGGGTGCAAGGCAAAAGCAAAAAACATTAACCAATAAAAACCTTAAAGTCCCTTTAGGGATTTAGGGTAAACAAAATAAAAAAATGGCAGCTATTCAAACCCCAAGCACAACTGATTCAAGCGAGATCAGATACTTAAATCCTCCTACTCTTCAAGTAGATCGTGAAAAATATTGTCGCTTCAAAAAAATGCGCATGAAGCATATCGATTATAAAGATCCTGACTTTTTGATGCGTTTTATGAATGAACAAGGGAAGATTCTTCCAAGACGTTTGACAGGAACTTCTGTGAAATATCAACGTAAAGTGTCACGTGCTGTAAAACGTGCGCGTCATTTGGCCTTAATGCCATTTGTTGCGGACTGTTTAAAATAAATAAAAACAGGATGCCCCGGCCCTAAAGGGTGTAAGGCAAAGGTTGTTCTAACAGTAAGAGGACAAAGGAAAAAAGAAAAAATAAATAATTAGCTCTGTGTTTTAAAGTCCCTTTAGGGATTTAGGGCAAAACAAACAAAATAAAATGGAAGTCATACTCAAACAAGACGTAAAAAATCTCGGATCAAAACACGACCTCGTGAAGGTTAAATCTGGATATGCCCGCAACTTTTTATTCCCTCAGGGATTTGCTATTGAAGCAACCGAAGGAAGAAGAAAAGAAGTGGCTGAAGTTGTTAAGCAACGCGCCCATAAAGAAGAAAAACTTCGTACGGAAGCTGAAAAATTTGCTGACCTTCTTAAAAATATGGTACTGAAAGTGGGAGCGAAAGCAGGAGAAAAAGGAAAGATCTTCGGATCAGTTACTTCTATTCAACTTGCCGAAGCAATTAAGAAATCCGGTCATGATATTGATAGAAAGAGTATTTCTCTTGACAATGAAGAAAATATTAAATCACTTGGCACCTATACTGCAACGGTGAAACTGCATAAAGAAGTAACTGTGAAAGTTAATTTTGAAGTGGTAGCAGAATAAGATAATTCTTCGCTTAAATAAAAAAGGCAATTCTGAAATAAAATTGCCTTTTTTATTTGGTCTGTCTCGTCCTGAAAATTAATCAGGATGCGATTCTCTGCGTTTTCTGAAACGAACATTGCTTCTGTCTCCGGATGGTTTCTCCGAAGGAGTATTTTCAGAAGATCGTTCTCTTGAGAAACGGTTATCAGATCGTCTTGGTTCGCTGGTGCTTGAACCGGAATGACTTCTCGGACGATCGTATCTTTCTCTGGGAGAAAAACTTGGTCTGCTCTGATGAGAATCTCTTGAACCAGAATATGAAGGCCTGTCGTTAGATCTTCTTTCTCTATTATAAGCAGGTCTTGAATCATGGCTTGGTTCAGAACGTCTTGGTGTTTCAATTGCAGGTTTATCTGCTCCTTTTAAGGTCAGCTTCAATAAAGTTGCGGCAAGTTGCTCCGCAGTAAAACCTTCTTTGCAATAATCACCTACCATGGTTTCAAATTTTTCAAGATGACCCGCTGCGACAATTGTTTTAAGTGTAGCTAAAAGTTTAACGTTGCTGAGTTCGAGAACTTCTTTTTCTGTAGGAACATTTCCCCTTGCAATTTTAACTTTTGCATAGCGCTCAATATCTCTCAGTTTGAACGAATCGTTTCTTCCGGTAACAAAGCTGAATGCTTTTCCTGTCTTTCCTGCTCTGCCGGTACGGCCGATGCGATGCACATAATATTCTGCATCCATTGGAATATCGTAATTGAATACTGCATCCACGTTGCTTACGTCAATGCCTCTTGCGGCCACATCTGAAGCAACCAGGATATTTATTCTTCCTGATTTGAAACTTGACAGCACCGAATTACGCTGTGCCTGACTGAGGTCCCCGTGAATGGCATCTGCTTTATGCCCCATCGTGCGCATGGTAGCAACCACTTCATCCACTCTTCGTTTTGTATTGCAGAACAATAGCGTTAATTTTAAATTGTGAACATCCATCAGCGTTGAAACTATTTTAGCGCGTGAAGCATGCCCTACTTCAAAATAAATTTGTTCAATGGAAGTTGCAGTAAGATTTTCGGTTGTAACCTTTACATGAACCGGATGTTTTTGAAAACGGTGTGCAATATCAAGAATTGGTTTTGGCATCGTGGCAGAGAAAAGAACGGTCTGTCTTTCAGGAGACATTTTTTTAAGGATTGCTTCAATATCTTCCCTGAATCCCATATCAAGCATAGTATCTGCTTCATCCAGTACTGCCATTTTTACTTTCTCGAACGACATGGTTTTGCGTTCCAGATGGTCCATGATGCGACCCGGTGTTCCAACTACTACATTCACACCTCTTCTCAGTGCCTGGATCTGTTCCGACATGGAAGCTCCTCCATAAATTGCAAGGACATGAATATGTTTTTTGTATTTAGCAAGTTTCTTCAGCTCCATCGCAACCTGCTGCGCAAGTTCGCGTGTAGGACACATAACCAGTGAGGAAACAAATTTATCTTCCGGTTGAATTAATTCCAACAAAGGAATCCCAAATGCTGCCGTTTTTCCGGTGCCTGTTTGTGCCTGACCGATCACATCTTTTCTTTCTAAGAGATGAGGAATAGTTTGAGATTGAATGGGTGATGCTTCGATAAATCCCATGTCGGTGATGGCGCGTTGCATGTCTTCACTAAGCGAAAGCTCGTTGAATTTTAATTTCTTTACTTCTTTCATATTATTGTTTTACAATGTAGTGGTTCGCATGAACTCCCAATGATGGAAATACTCCTTCATTGATGGGCTCACACAAGCCTGTTAGATTTTTAAATTTTAGATTACTACGGCAGTACAATGGCCTGCCGTATGATGTCGCAATGACGTTGAGGGGCAGATTAACTGATGTGCCAATCTAATCCCGATAACTATCGGGACTGCACGAAGATAACAAAAGTATTGATGTGGGGGAAGTAAAGTTTTGATAGTTAATCTATGGAAGCCTCTTTAGAATTTCTTCGTTATGTAATTCGATGGATTTTTGGAAATGTAGTCGGGATTTTCTTCTATTGATAATTCCTATCGGTAATCCTATTGTTAAACCAGGTATGCACGTATATAATAAAGTATTCGCAGTATTAATACCGCGAGAATTTAGACCTCCCCACTCATTACTCATGCTTTCAATAATACCCAATATTAACAACCCCTCTATACTAAAAGCTGATACAACATATCCAATAATTGAAATTGCTTTTTTGTTTTTTGATTTTCTGTATTCTAATGATGAAGATTTAAATAAGTCCAATCTTTTTGCTAAATACTTGAGAGAGATTATATTGCCATTCATGGTATAATCTGAGGAGGTGAACGTGTATAAAATGTGAGGATTATGATTAGAATTTTCTCCCCCATTCATTGTGTTAACCTTCTTAATCGTATATGTCCTTCCTAAACTATCAATCAGCTTAATTGTGATTATCTTTTTGATAATGATTGAATCAAATTTACTTTCAACTTTTATTTGTGCAGATGAAGAATCTTTTGTCTGTGCGTTGGAAATAAAAGATAAAATCAAAACCAATGAAAAGGCTAACAATATGAGGATTTTGTTTTTCACTCTACAAATCTAAATCTTTCTGTGACAAGTTTTAAACAACTTTCATCTCTTATAGGCTAAAACAAACAATATGATTTTTGCCTGTTAATATCTCATGTTTCATCAATAAAATTTTGTTTATGTTTACGCCCATCAAAATAACCATCAATAAATAATTATTTATGGGAATAGGTTCGCTAATTCTTCTGATCATTTGCGGTGTAGCTTTCTGCGGATTGGGGATTGGAATTTCCAAACTTATTGCTCCTTCATCCAAGAATTCTCAAAAGCTTGAAGCTTACGAGTGCGGTATTCCAACAGAAGGCACTACCTGGGTGCAATATAATGTAGGATATTATCTTTTTGCACTTATCTTTTTGGTGTTTGATGTGGAAATGGTTTTTCTTTTTCCATGGGCTGTTGTGCTTAGGGAAGTAGGCATGGTGGCATTTGTGGAAATATTGATTTTTATTTTCATCTTATTTCTCGGATTGTTATACGCATGGAAAAAAGGAGCATTAAAATGGCAATAAGAAATACAGGTCATTAATGGTCATTAAGTCATTATAGGAACTAAAATGGGTAGTATGAAATTGGAAGAGTTAAGAGTCTATCAGATGTCGATGGATATTGCAGAAAGAGTTTGGGCAATTGTAAGTAAGTGGGATTATTTTGGAAAAGATACGATAGGAAAACAGTTAGTAAGAGCTGCTGATTCAGTTTCGGCAAACTTGAGTGAGGGATTTGGCAGGTATCATTTTAAAGATGCGAAGAATTTTGGATATTATTCATGCGGTTCGTTGTATGAAACAAAAACTTGGCTCACAAAGGCACATAGCAGAAAATTAATCTCAGATTCGGATTTTCAAAATTTCATTAGCGATATTGATTCGATCGGAATAAAACTTAATAACTATATTAATTCCATTGGAAAAGTGAAAGATACTCCTTTACCCAATGACAATTAATGACTATAAATGACGCGAAGCAAATGACATTTTTTTTTAATTAATATGGATCCAAAAGAGTTCCCGGGAGCAGTACAAAATTGGCCAGGAGGCGGCTTTATGGTTACTTCGCTGACAGATGTGGTCAATTGGTCGCGCGCTAATTCTTTATGGCCTCTTGTGTTCGGAACAAGTTGCTGCGCCATTGAAATGATGTCGGCCGCATCGGCAAAATATGACTGGTCACGTTTTGGTTTTGAAGTGGCTCGTGCTACTCCAAGGCAAGCGGACTTAATTATTTGTGCCGGCACTATTGTTTACAAAATGGCTCCTGTGCTCAAGCGTTTGTATGATCAAATGGCAGATCCGAAATATGTAATTGCCATGGGCGCTTGCACTATTTCTGGAGGACCATTTTTTTATAATTCTTATTCAGTAGTGAGAGGCGTGGATCATATTATACCTGTGGATGTTTACATTCCCGGTTGCCCGCCAAGACCCGAAGCTTTGCTTCATGCACTTATTGAGTTGCAATTGAAAATTAAAGGACGAAAAATCGGAGAAACAAAACAGGTTGTCAGCAATATTTAAAAAAATCTCTGTGACTAACGAAGAACTCAAAACATTTATTTCTGCTCACACTCCAGACGTTGTTTTTGAGGAAGCGCAGTTTTTGAATGCATTTGTCAGTCCGAATAAACTTTATTCACTTGCAAAACATCTTCGTTCAAACCCGGATGCTGATTTCGATTATTTATTTTGTTTGGGTGGTGTGGATTGGAAAGATCACATGTTAGTGGTGTATCACTTGACTTCCCGCAAACACAAGCATGATCTGGTTCTGAAAGCAAAAATTACTGACAGAATAAATCCTGAAGTGCCTACAGTATCTGACATCTGGAAAACGGCAGAATTTCATGAGCGTGAAGTATATGATCTGTTTGGAATAAAATTTACAAATCATCCTGATCTGAGAAGGTTATTTTTAGATGACACATGGGGTTTTCCGTTGAGGAAAGATTATAAGGATGATGTAACTATAGTTCAATTGTGAAGACATAGGTTGTCGTAATTTGTAATATGCTTTTAAATAAAATAAATGAACTGGTGGCAATTTGGTGCCAGTAAGAAAAAATGAGCAAGCATTTAATTATATCTGACGAACAAATTATCAATAAGATTTATTTTATCAGAGGGCAAAAAGTGATGTTAGATAATGATCTCGCAAAACTTTATGGTGTTTCAACAGGGCGTTTGAATGAGCAGGTAAAACGCAATGGCAAGAGATTTCCTGATGATTTTATGTTTCAACTCTCCAAAAAAGAGTTGCAAAACTTGATGTCGCAATTTGCGATATCAAGATGGGGAGGAATCAGGAAAATGCCTTATGTGTTTACAGAACAAGGTGTAGCAATGCTTTCAAGTGTTTTGAATAGCGAAACTGCAATTGATGTTAATATTAAGATTATACGAATTTTTACTAAGATGCGAGAATTACTTTCATCGCATAAGGATGTTTTATTGAAATTAGAACAACTTGAAAAGAAGCTTATAAAGCAGGATGCGAGAACTAACAAGCATGAGGATGAAATAGGAATGTTGTTTGAAGCAATTAAGCAATTGGTAACTCCTCAATCTGAGCCAAGAAAATCAATTGGCTATAAGCTGAAAGGGGAAGAATAATCACAGAAAAATAAAATTTAAGAAATCGTTCAGTTGTGATTAATAAAGAAGAAATAGAAAACTTAACTCAGGCGCACGAAGAGGATTTTATTCTTAACGTGGGACCTCAGCACCCTTCTACGCACGGAGTTCTTCGCCTGAAAATAAAATTGCAGGGTGAAACCGTAGTGCATATTGAACCGCATCTTGGTTACATTCATCGCTCTATTGAAAAAATGTGCGAAGCTTCTTCGTACCGGAATTTTATTTACCTCACCAGCCGGATGGATTATCTTTCTGCACACATTAATAATCAGGCGTGTGCCATGGCGGTGGAAAAAGGTTTGCAGCTGGAAATTCCTAAACGTGCAAAAGTGATTAGAATCCTGATGTCGGAACTTACGCGCCTTGCTTCGCATCAGTTGTGGTGGGCAGCTACCGGACTTGACCTTGGTGCAACTACTCCTTTCTTTGTCGGTTTCAGAGATCGTGAAGTGATCATGGATATTTTTGACGAGACCTGCGGTTCACGTCTTACGATGGATTATAATGTTCCGGGCGGAACGATGTTCGATCTTCATCCTAACTTTCAAAAGAATGTTCATGCATTTCTGAAAGGCTTCAAAAAAAATCTTCCCGAATATCATCAGCTTCTTTCAGGTAATATTATTTTTCAAAACCGCACAAAGGGAGTGGGTTATCTTTCTCCTGAAGATGCGGTTTCATTCGGATGTTCAGGTCCGACAGCCCGTGGGTCAGGTGTTAGTTGTGATATTCGTAAATGGCATCCTTACGATGGATATGAAGAAGTTCAGTTCAATGAAGTGTTGGAAACTGCCGGAGATTGCTATGCGAGATATTGTGTGCGCATGAAAGAAATGGAAGAGTCTGTGAAAATAATTGAGCAATTGATTGATAATATTCCGGAAGGAGATTTTCAGGATAAGACAAAAGCGGTACTGAAACTTCCGAAGGGTGAATTTTATTCCCGTGTTGAAACAGCACGTGGAGAACTTGGAGTTTATTTGGTGAGCGATGGAACTTCAAAACCGTATCGCATGAAATTCCGTTCACCAAATTTTTCAAATCTTTCTGCTTTGAGACAAATTGCAGTAGGAGGAAAGATTGGTGATCTGGTCGCAAATATGGCAATGTTGGATTTAGTAATACCGGATATTGATAGATAATACAAAATTGAATAATGAATATTGAACAAGGAATATCGAGTAAACCAAAGTTTATTTATTATCTTTTTTTATTTATAGTAATTTTTAGTGGACAAACTTTTTCTCAAAATAATAAGAATGCAAGTGGTAAAGGGATAATAGTTAGTTTGGCAAAAAAATATAATGGCACAATAAACATTGCTGATATTATTAAAGACCCAGTTATTAGGTTAGAAAAATTTGATAAAAAATATATTATTAAATCATTCAGTGTAGGAATCAATATTAATGGTGAATATTATGATCAAGTTATACCTGACACGGATAGCTTAAGTCAAAAGCAAATTGATTTATTGCAAACGGCTAAAAAGGAATTTAATCAAGGAGAGTTTAGAAATAAGATTTATATAGAAGAAATAATCGCTATTGATGCAGATGGGAATAAAATTGATGTGAAAGGTGTTATGTTATTTTTTGTAAAATAGTTTTTTTGATTAGGAAACAAGTTTTAAATTATGTTTTACGACTTTTCAATATTAACCTCCAAGATACATAGCTGGCTTCTTGCTCATTGTGATTCCGGATGGACAACGCTTTTGGAAATGGTGATTGTTGGACTTTGTGTGATCACGCTTTTTGTTGTTCTTGGTCTGATATTCGTTTACATGGAGCGAAAAGTTGCTGCGTTCATGCAATTCCGTTTGGGTCCAAATCGTGTTGGTCCAAAAGGAACATTACAAGCAGTTGCTGATACGGTGAAGTTGCTGATGAAGGAAGGATTTACACCGCAAGCGGCAGATATGTTTCTTTTTAATCTTGCTCCTTTTATTGTGCTTTCTGTTTCCATGCTCGCGCTTGCACCATTGCCTTTTGCAAAAGGGTTGCAGATATATGACATTAATATCGGAGTGTTTTACCTTTCGGCAGTTTCTTCAATCTCTGTGATAGGAATTTTAATTGCAGGATGGGCGAGCAACAATAAATATTCTTTACTCGGTGCAATGCGAAGTGGAGCGCAAATAGTAAGTTATGAATTGTCTGCCGGATTATCTGTGATTGCGATTGTTGCATTTACAGGAAGCATGAGTTTGTCTGATATTGTGGAAAGTCAGCGTACAGGATGGTGGATATTCAAAGGGCATATTCCTGCTGTTATCGCTTTCGTAATATTTATAATCGCAGGAACTGCCGAACTTAATCGTGCTCCTTTTGATATGGCAGAAGCTGAATCGGAACTTACAGGCGGATTTCATACCGAATATACCGGAATGCGTTTTGCAATGTTCTTCCTTGCTGAATATGTGAATATGTTTGTCGTATGCGCCATCGGTGCAACGTTATTTCTTGGAGGATGGATGCCGCTGCATTTTGGAAATCTTGAAGGATTCAATCACATCATGGATTATGTTCCGCCTTTCGTTTGGTTTTTCGGAAAAACATTTTTCCTGGTTTGGGTGATCATGTGGTTCCGATGGACTTTTCCGCGTTTGCGTATCGATCAGCTTTTAACACTGGAATGGAAATATTTAATGCCAATAAGTTTAGTAAATATGATAATAGTCGCATTTGTTGTAATAATGAAATGGCACTTTTAGCCCCCTCCAACTCCCCCTTCAGGGGAGAGAAGGGAAAGAATAAAATCAGATGAACGGAAATAAAAAATAAATTCTACAAGTCCCCTCTGAAGGAGGGGATTTAGGGGAGGCAAAAATGAAATTTTTGATAGAATATATAGGAACAGTTCTGAAATCAATAAGTTCGTTATGGAGCGGAATGAGATTGACCGGATATTATTTTACTCATCCGAAAGAAATTCATACCCAGCAGTATCCGGATAATCGTGCAACGCTGACTTTGGGAGAGCGATTTCGCGGAGAAGTGGTATTGACTCACGATGAAAATAACGAACACAAATGTACCGGATGCACTTCTTGCGAGTTAGCTTGTCCGAACGGAACAATTAAAATTGTATATAAGAATGTTGTTGACGAAGAAGAAACAGGAAAAAAGAAAAAAGCGATTGATGAATTTGTATATCACTTAGGTATGTGTACGTTTTGTAACTTGTGTATTATTGCATGCCCGACCGATGCAATAAAAATGTCACACGATTTTGAGCACAGCACATTTGACAGAAAGAGTTTGACTAAAATTTTAAATAAACCGGGTTCTAAACTGATGAAAGGTGTTGAATAATTATTCGTCATTGCGAGCAGAGCGAAGCAATCTCTCAAAGATTTCTGTGAGATTCCTTCGTCACTTCGTTCCTCGCAATGACGGAACAAAGACTATATGAGTGTAAGCGATTTTTTCTTCTACCTGTTCTCTGCCATGATCATTGTCTTTGGCATTCTTGCTGTGACGACCAAGAAGATATTTCATGCCGCTGTTTATTTATTGTTCACTCTTATTAATGTGGCTGCCCTTTATTTTTATCTGAACTATGAATTTCTTGCAGCGGTGCAGATCGTAGTGTATGTTGGTGGTATCGTGGTGTTGATTTTATTTTCCTTGTTCCTTACACATCGGATCTCTGATGATATGCTTACACCGCCATGGTATCGAATGCTTCTTGCCTCCTTGCTTTGTTTGTTTGGATTTGGATTTTCTTTTTTTCTGATGCTGGCACATCGTTTCCCTGACATTTCTAATGCTCCGGTTGAAATGTCAGTACACTATATAGGCAAGCAAATGTTGAATTACGGAAACGGAGGATTTGTTCTCCCTTTTGAAGTAGTGAGTATTCTCTTGCTTGCCGCATTGATAGGAAGTATCGCAATTGCTTTTAAAACAAAAGCAGGTAAGTAAAAAAAATCCTGCTTTCCACATCGAAAAATCAATGCTTTACCAGTAAGGGAATTTCTAATCTAATGGAAGGAGTGGAGATAGACCTTATTTGTGCTCTTCTTTGTTCTCAGTATCAACGCCTTTGGAAGCATCTTTGAATTCCTTCATGCCTTTTCCAAGACCTTTCATGAGTTCAGGAATCTTTTTTCCTCCGAAGAGAAGAAGTACAACAACAACAATGGCAATAATCTCCCCTGTGCCGAGCATTCCAAGTAATATAGTTAGAGTAGTCATAGAAATTTATTTATGTAACAAAGATAGAAAATAATACAGATGCATGCCTCGACCCTAATTTGGAAAAATATCTGTTAAAGTCCTACGGCATCCTTTTTCCTGCTTCATCCCAATTTACAACATTCCACCAAGAATTTACATAATCTACTCGCTTGTTCTGGTATTTGAGATAATAGGCATGTTCCCAAACATCCAGTCCAATTAAAGGGGTTCCTTTCAGTTCGGAAATGTCCATCAGCGGGTTATCCTGATTCGGAGTAGTGCCAAGTTCTAATTTTCCATCCTTATTTATAACTAACCAAACCCAGCCTGAACCAAAAACACTCAGTGCTTTTTCCGAAAACTTTGTTTTAAAATTTAAAAATGAATCAAACGAAGATTTAATAGCATCTCCAATTTTTCCGATAGGTTCGTTTTGAGAAGCGGGAGAAAGCACAGAGCCAGTGCCGGGTTTCATTCCTTTCCAGAACATGGAGTGATTGTAATGTCCTCCGCCATTGTTTCGCACTGCAATCGGATATTTTGAAATGTTTTTGCAAATCTCATCCAGGGAAACACTGCTCACTTTTGCATCTGCCAGAGCTTTATTCAACTTGTCAACGTATGCCTGATGATGTTTGTCGTGATGAAGCTCCATTGTTTGTTTGTCAATGTAGGGTTCCAGTGCATCGTATGCATAGGGCAGGGGAGGAAGCGTAAAATCGGTTTCGGAATTTAGATTCACAGGTTCTCCGACAGAAGGAATAGCCAGATTATTTTCGTTTCCGAAAGCTTTTCCGATGAATGCAATTCCTGCTCCTGCAAGAGTAACTTTTTTCAAGAACTCTCTGCGGTCATTATTTTCTTTTTTCATTTTCGTGTAGTGTTGTTTTTTCTCCGAAGTAGTCCCTTTGGGAGAAGACTTATGCGAATGTAATCATTATCTGATTTTTTTCTATGGCGTCACCCTTTTTAATATGGATCTTTTTGATGACGGCATCTGCAGGCGACTTCAATATGTTTTCCATTTTCATTGCTTGCAGGACAACAAGAGCGTATCCTTTTTGTATTGTGTCGTTTTCTTTTACACGAACATCAACCACCAAACCGGGCATGGGAGCTTTTATTTCTTTCACTTTAGATGCAGAAGAAATTTCTATCCCGAGTTCTTTCAGCAGGTGATCGTATTTGTCTTTTAGCTGAACCGTATATTTGTTGCCATTCACGCGAATAACAAAACTTTTTTCTTCGTAGTTTGACTTGAGAACTTCTGCCGTATAGGATTTACTGTCTTTTATTATGTGAAAGATGCCTTCTTTCACTTCGATCATGTCAATGCCGTTTTTAGCATCTTCATCAATCGTAAAGTCATACTTGTTATTTACTTTGGCTTTGAGCATAAGTTTATTCGTTATTTCATCCGGAAGTTTTGCCGTTTTCTTAGGGACGCAATAAGAAACTGGTCAAATTCTTTTCAAGATTTCTTCCTCTTATTCAACTCATCGCGGACTCGGGATGCGCGCTCGTAATTTTCAGAGTCAATGGCTCCCTTCAGCATCTCTTTTAATTCTTCGGTAGATTTTTTTGTAAGGTCTTTGTCGTCTTTTTCGGCAGATGCCTTTTTTACAACCGGTTCTTCTATGGCAGGAAGGATTCCTTCTTTCGGTTGGTCTTCCAGAATAATTCCCGCTGCGGAAAGGATAAATTCATAGGTAAATATTGGGCACTCAAACCGTACGGCAAGTGCAATGGCATCTGAAGTGCGTGCATCAATCTCAATTTCTTTTTCTTTGTCATCACAGATCAGCTTGGCATAAAAAATTCCTTCTACGAGATTGTAAATGATGACTTCCTTGAGTTTAATGTTGAATGTATCCGCAAAATTCTTGAAAAGATCGTGTGTGAGCGGACGGCTCGGTGTCATTTTTTCCAGTTGAATGGCAATTGCCTGCGCTTCAAATCCTCCTATGATAATTGGTAGGCGTCTTTTTCCTTTCACTTCTCCCAGCACAAGTGCATATGCACCTGCTTGTGTCTGGCTGTAAGATAATCCGATGATTTCTAACTTAACTTTCTTCATTGTACGAATAACGAATCAATACGAATTTACGAATAAAATACTTACGATTTTTTTTGTTTACTGTCTATTGTTTATTTAATGCTGTTGTTTGAATTTCTTCACTTCCTCTATCAGTTTCGGGACCACTTCAAATGCGTCTCCGCAAATTCCATAGGTGGCAGCTTTGAAAAATGGAGCTTCTTTGTCGGTATTGATCACTACCATTACTTTTGAAGAATTCACACCGGCCAGATGCTGA
Organism: Bacteroidota bacterium; assembly: GCA_016213435.1. GTDB lineage: Bacteria > Bacteroidota > Bacteroidia > Palsa-948 > Palsa-948 > Palsa-948. Next base: position 1,928 of record JACRAL010000119.1, on the reverse strand, counting down.
ATGGCTCCTGATATTCCTATAGCAATGTAAAGGTTCGGTCCGATAGTAATTCCCGTTTGTCCTACGTGCTCGTGATGAGGGCGCCAACCCACATCGGCAACAGGTTTGGAGCAAGCGGTTGCGGCACCTAAAAGTTCTGCAAGTTGTTCTATCATGCCCCAGTTTTCAGGTCCTTTCATTCCTCTTCCTGCCGAAACAACAATCTCCGCTTCGGTGAGCGCGATCTTGCCGGATGTCTTTTTGGTTTCTTTGGAAGTGGAATTAAAATCAGCATCGCTGAAAGAGGGAGAGAAACTTTCTATAGATGCGCTTCCCTCGGTTGTGTTAATATGAAAAGAATTCGGAGTAAGTCCGATGATTTTTATGTCGGAAGAAATTGCCACATCGGTCAATCCTTTTCCTGAAAAACATTTTTTGCGAATGGTGAAAGGGGAAACAGACGATGGAAGTGCTGTAGCTCCTGCGGCAAGTCCTGCTTTAAGTTTTACCGCCACTCTTCCGGCAACTGATTTTCCTGAATAAGTGTATGAAAGCACAACCACTTTCACATTTTCTTTTTGTGCCGCTTGTACAATGGCGGAAGCAAATGCAGAAGGGTTCAGCGAATTTAGTTTATCGTTTTTTACAGACAAAACTTTTTGTGCACCGTATTTCCCCAGCGACTTCATGTCGTCATCGCTCACGTTGCCAATCACAACGGCAGTAACAGAACTGCCTGCTTGTTTTGCAATTTCAGAGCCGTAAGAAATTGCTTCGTAAGTTGATTTTTTGAACTTACTGTCCCAGTTTTCTGCGAAGACTAATACTGACATATATTATTTTTTATTATTCGTCATTGCAAGGGAGGAACGACCGAAGTAATCTTTCTGTGAGATTGTTTCGCTTCGCTCGCAATGACGGTAGTTAAATTACTTTTGCTTCAGTATGTAAAAGGTTTACAAGTTCTCCCACATTATTCGGGTCAATCATTTTGCATTCTCCTTTTGCAGCAGGCAGATCAAATTGTGCTGAACTGCTCAGTAGTTCGCAGGCAGAGGGCTCAACAACCACAAGAGGTTTTGTTCTTGCCGTCATAATTCCGCGCATGTTTGGAATTCTTGGTTCTGCCATTCCTTTTTGTGCTCCTGCAACAAAAGGAAGTTTTGATTCCAGAATTTCTTTTCCTCCGTCAATTTCCCGTTCAAGTGTTGCTGTTGTTCCGATGATGTCAAGTTTTGTTGCCACAGAAACAGAAGGTACTCCTAAGAATTCCCCAAGCATGGTAGGCACTTGTCCTCCGTTATAATCTATGGATTCTTTTCCGGTCAGAATAATATCATACGTATTTTTCTTCGCTACTTCCGCAATTTGAAACGCAACAAAATAGGCATCGGTTGGTTCTGCATTCACGCGGATGGCATCATCTGCTCCAATGGCAAGTGCTTTGCGCAGGTTGGGTTCGGTGTTTGCCTGTCCAACATTAATAACAGTTACTGTTCCCCCTGAAGATTCTTTGAGTTCAAGTGCGCGTGTAAGGGCAATTTCATCGTAAGGGTTAATAATAAACTGCACGCCCTGAGCATTAAGTGCTTTTTTGTCAGGAGTGAAAGTGATCTTGGTAGTGGTATCTGGAACTTGTGATATGCAGACTAAAAACTTCATAAGTAAAGATGGGATATGTTGGTAAAGAGTATTGATATTTTTAGGCGGCAAAGATAATAATATATGAATGAGGTATAAATGAGAAAAGACAAATCGAAGAAAGATGTGGTTTGAAGATTATTGAGTGTGCCGCGATTATAAGATAAGGGGTGTACGCAGAACTGCACAACGAGGTGTTGAATAATTGGCTCTTTTGGATGTGAGATAAACGATAAAGTTGAGGAAAATTGCTAAACCCTCAATTTTATTACCATGACCCAAAAAGAAATAGAACGAGCTACGGCTCT
>JACRAL010000113.1 GCA_016213435.1 Bacteroidota bacterium | reverse complement strand
TGCACTCACAAATAAAATTGCAATCAATCTGTTAAACCAAGAAATAGAATCCAAACTCTCAATGACCCATAAAAAACTAAGAGCCAACTACGATACTGCATACTTGAAAACACTATTAAATTATAATGCGTAAAACCTGCCTGCTCGCAATAGCAAGTGCATAAATCTCTTATCTTTGCTATTCATTTACATCATTATGGATATTGTCAAGGAAAACATCGATGATTTGAACGCAGTTTTAAAGGTAAAAATTGCTCAGGCGGATTATTCCGACAGGTATAATACTGCTTTAAAAAAGTATCAGAAGAAAGTTGATCTGCCAGGATTTCGTCCGGGAAAAGTTCCGGTGGATATGCTGAAAAAGCGTTTTGGCAAACAGATATTGGTGGAAGAGATCAATGAAATGCTTTCTGAATCTCTTCATAAATATATTTCCGAGAACAAGATCGATATTCTTGGAAATCCGCTTCCTAAAAATGATGTGCATGTTGATTTTGATCATCAGACCGATTTTGAATTTCAATATGATCTGGGACTCGCTCCAAAAATGAATGTGGAACTTTCGGCTAAAGATAAATATCCCTACTACACCGTGAAGGCGGACAATGAACTGATCGATAAACACGTAGATTATTTCCGCAGAAATTACGGTCAGGTAATTCATCCCGAAGCATCGGAAGACAAAGATGTTTTGGCAGGAGATTTCACCGAAGTAGATGCCGCAGGAAATGTGGTGCCGGGAGGAATTTTTAAAACAACGCTTGTTGACATTGCCAAGATTTCCAATGCAGAAAACAAAAAAAAACTTACCGGTCTGAAAGTTGAGGATAAAGTAATTCTTAACAATCTGGCAGATGATACCTCATATATTGTTGAGATATTGGAACTTCCTGCTGATAAACTTAAGAACATAACTCTTCAATTCCGCTTAAGGAACCTCAGCCGCATTGTTTCTGCTGAAATTAATCAGGAATTGTTCGATAAGATATATGGACCGGATAAAGTGCACAGCGAAGAAGAATTCAGAAACAAAATACGCGAAGAACTTGGTGTTATGTTCATTGGTGACAGCGACAGAAAATTCTTTAATGAAGTGATCGAATCTCTTCTGAAAAAAGCAAATTTATCCTTGCCTGAAAGTTTTTTGAAAAGATATCTGGTTGCAACCAACAAAGAAAGAATATCGCACGAGCAGGTGGATAAGGAATACCATTCCTATTCCGGTGCACTCAAATGGCAGTTGATCGAAAATCATCTTTTAAAAACATACAAAGTGGTTGTGCCTGCTGAAGAAGTGGAGCAATTCATTGTGAATGTAGTAAAAATGAATCTCACAAAACGCGGAATGCAAAATGCCACGGAAGAACAAGTGAAAGAACATGTAAAAAAAGTTCTGGAAGATGAGAAACAAGTAAGAGGTGCTTACGACAGACTATATGACCAGAAACTGATCGACCTTTTCAAAAATACTTTTACCATTGAGAAGAAAGAACTTTCTTACGATGAATTTTTTAAAAAAGAAAATACTCACAGCCACTAATCCTACTAAATTACGAATGACTACTAGTTTACTAATGAAATCCCAAATACACTTGGCTGTTATTAGTACATTAGTACAGATTAGTAATTTAGTAGATATATAAATCAATTAATAAATCAATCCACTATGTTCGACCAAAATGAATTTCGCAAATACGCAACTAAACACAAAGGCATCAGCAGTCTCACCTTTGACCGTTACACATCGCTGAGCAATGCAGCCATCCGCAATGAATCATATATCTCTCCGACTATTATCGAGGAGCGCCAGTTGAACATTGCAACCATGGACGTGTTTTCCCGTCTTATGATGGACAGAATAATTTTCCTGGGCGTTGGAATCAATGATTATGTGGCGAACATCATTCAGGCACAGTTGCTTTTTCTTGAATCAGTAGATGCAAAAAAAGATATTCAAATTTATCTGAATACTCCCGGAGGTTCGGTATATGCAGGTCTCGGTATTTATGACACAATGCAATACATCGCTCCGAATGTTGCGACCATTTGCACAGGCATGGCTGCATCTATGGGAGCAGTTCTTATGTGTGCAGGAGCAGCAAACAGACGCAGCGCTCTTCCTCATGCACGCATCATGATCCACCAGCCAATGGGCGGAGCAGAAGGACAAGCATCCGATATCGAGATCACTGCACGCGAAATTCAGAAGTTGAAAAAAGAACTTTATGAGATCATCGCAAAGCACAGCGGACAGACCTATGAAAAAGTTTGGGGCGATAGTGACCGTGATTATTGGATGACCGCTCAAGAAGCAAAAGATTACGGAATGGTGGATGAAATTTTAGTAAGAGGAAACAAAAAATAATTTATGGCCGTTCAGAAAAATGTAAAATGTTCTTTCTGCGGGCGCGATCAGCAGGATATAAACGTAATGGTTTCAGGGCTTGACGGCCATATCTGTGATCATTGCGTGGAACAGGCGAACCTTGTGGTAAAACAGGAATTGAAAGCCAAAGGCGGGAAGTCTGCGCATTTTATTTTGAATCTTATCAAGCCTGCTGAAATTAAAAAACATCTGGATGAATTTGTGATTGGGCAAGACGATGCAAAAAAGGTTTTGTCGGTAGCAGTTTACAATCATTACAAACGTATTTCCCAGAAGCCAAAAAGAACAACTACAAAGTCGGATGAGATTGAGATAGAAAAGTCAAATGTGATTCTTGTCGGAGAAACCGGAACCGGAAAAACGCTGCTGGCAAGATCCATCGCAAAAATTCTCAACGTCCCTTTCTGCATGGCTGATGCAACGGTACTTACCGAAGCAGGATATGTAGGTGAAGATGTGGAAAGCATTCTCGCACGGCTTCTCCAGGTTGCGGATTACGATGTTACTGCGGCAGAACGTGGCATAGTTTTCATAGATGAAATCGACAAGATCGCACGCAAGAGCGATAACCCTTCCATCACAAGAGATGTTTCGGGCGAAGGAGTTCAGCAGGGATTGCTGAAACTCTTGGAAGGTTCTATTGTAAATGTTCCTCCGCAAGGCGGACGCAAGCATCCTGAACAAAAAATGATACAGGTAGATACTTCCAATATTCTTTTTGTTTGCGGTGGAGCGTTTGATGGAATCGATAAAGTGATTGCACGAAGAATAAAACCACAATCGCTGGGCTATACTGCTTCACAAGAAAACGATGCGACTGACAGAGAAAATATTTTACAATATATCGCACCGCTCGATCTGAAAAAATTCGGATTGATTCCGGAGTTGATCGGACGATTGCCTGTGATTTCTTATTTATCTCCTTTGGATGAGAGTGCCCTGAAGCAAATCCTTACCGATCCGAAGAACGCGCTCGTCAAGCAGTACATGAAATTATTTGAAATGGATGGAGTAAAGCTTACTTTTGATGACGATGCGTTGGATCTTATTGTAGAAAAAGCAATGGAATATAAACTTGGCGCTCGCGGCTTACGTTCTCTTTGCGAAGGTGTGATGAACGATGCAATGTTTGAAATTCCATCGGAAGGAAAAGTAAAAGAACTTCACATTTCTCTTTCCTATGCAAAGGATAAACTCAGCCGCACTAAATTGAAGAGGTTGAAGGCTGCTTAGTCTCTCCCTTGTAAAGGGGAACTAAGGGGAGTTTTTTTATTGAAATGAGTGCATCCACAAATTTTCCTGCTGCTGCACTTTTATCCTCAGCCAGATTTATTCCCGAAGAAACCGCTACCCCGTGAATTCCTGTTTGCATAAGCGATGCAACATCATCAAGTTTTATTCCTCCGATTGCAATAATTGGAATTTTATTTCCGAATTGCTCTGCAATTTTTATGATTCCATCTAATCCAAGGATTGGATTTAGTTTTTCTTTTGTAGTTGTATTACGAAAAGGACCAAGTCCGATGTAATCACATCCATCTGCCATCTGCCTTCGTACATTTTCCGTATTGTTCGTACTTCCTCCAATAATAAAACCATTTCCCAAAATTTTTCTCGCTTCTTTCGGATGCATATCTTCTTTCCCAAGATGAACTCCATCGGCAGAAATTTCTTTAGCAAGTTGTACATTATCATTGATGACAAGCTTCGCTCTGTATTTCAGGCAAACTAATTTTGTTTCTTGTGCAATCTTTAACCATTCTTCATACGGTTTATTTTTCACCCTAAGCTGCACCCAATCTGTCCCGCCTTTGCAAGCAAACTCTGCAAGCTGTGCGTGAGTGAATCCAAAAACATCTTGTGTGATATAATGCAAGCGGGAAATTTCAACTTTCATAAATATTCAGGGAAGAAAATCATATTTATATATCTTATGCATCTCCGCATTGCTTCTTGCAGATACACCCATATCTTTTATCAGTCCATTTGAAATATCATCCACCCATCCGTGCACATGCGGGTGTTTTTGCAGCTTCCACGCATTTTGTATAATAGACGTCTTGCACAGGTTACGTACCTGTTCTATGACATTCAGTTCCACCAATCTCCTTTCTCTTTCTGTTTGGTCGGAGATGCCATCAAGTTCTTTTTCATAAAGCAGATACACATCCTTGATATTACGAAGCCAATTGTCAAGCAGTCCGAATGTCATACTGCTCATGGCTGCTTTGATGCCACCGCAGCCGTAATGTCCGCATACGATTACATGTGTCACACCGAGTATGTTCACCGAATAATCAAGTACGCTAAGCAAATTAATATCCGTGTGAATGACCATGTTGGCGATATTACGCTGAACAAATAACTCACCGGGGTGAGTGCGTGTAACTTCGTTCGGAGGAACGCGGCTATCGGAACAGCCAATCCATAATGCAAGCGGATGCTGGCTTTGCGAAAGCATTTTAAAATATTCTGAATCTTCCGAAAGTTTTTGCTCCACCCACTCCCTGTTTCCGCGCAAAAGCTTTTCGTTAAATTTTTCCATGAAAATAAATTTAGAAATCTATCTTATAAATATTATGCATTTCCGACTGATCTCGCACAGTTACATTCAGATCTTTTATCAGTCCATGCGAAACATCGTATACCCATCCATGCACATGCGGCCGTTTATGAGCTTCCCATGCACTTTGGATGATGGAAGTTTTACAGAGATTATAAACCTGTTCGAAAATATTTAACTCCGTCAATCTTCTGTCACGCAAGTTTGGATCTTTTATCTCATCCAGTTCTTTGTTATGAAGGCGATACACATCTTTAATATTTCTAAGCCAGTTATCAATTACACCTCCGAAATGTTTGTGGCTCATAGCAGCCTGAATGCCTCCGCATCCGTAGTGACCGCACACAATCACGTGTTTCACTTCAAGAATATTCACAGCAAAGTCAAGCACGCTTAACATGTTGGTATCAGTATGAACTACCATGTTGGAAATGTTGCGGTGCACAAACACTTCTCCTGACTTCGTATTTGTAATCTCATTTGCCGGAACACGGCTGTCAGAGCAGCCGATCCACAATACAGGAGGGTTTTGTCCTTTGGCTAATTCCTTGAAGAAGTCAGGGTTTTCTTTGAGTTTTTTTGCAACCCAATCCTTGTTTCCCTGAAGAAGATTTTGATATAATTGTTCCATAGTTAAGATTTATGATAGCCTAATAATGTTTTACTGCTCATTAAATATTTCGTCACATAATCTTTCCCTTTCAAGCAGGAACGCTGAAGATCATTCCCATTCGCCAGATTTGCCGTGATTGCCGAAGATAATACACATCCGCTTCCGTGTTTGCCGATTTCTGAAATTTTCTTTGGACGAAAAGAGAATATTTTACCGTCAGTTGTAAACAGATAGTCATATCCTTTTTTCTTTTCACGATGGCCGCCTTTCAGCAGGACGTTGCAATATTTTGAAAGCTCCTTTGCGCCTTGCATCTCGTCAATTTCTCCTGTCAGAATTTTTATTTCATCTGTGTTTGGAGTAATGAGATAAATATTTTTGTAGATATCTGCTATTTTCTTTTTATCAATTGCTTTATGAATTTCAAATCCTGTGCTTGCTTTCAAAATCGGGTCCCATATAATCTTGAGACTTGAGACTTGCCCGAAGGACTCCTTTCGGAGAGACTTGAGACTTGAGATTACAACCTCAAGTGTTTGCAAATCCTTTATCAATCCAACTTTAATAAACTCAAACTTAAATTTCCTTGTCAAAACTTCAGTCTGTTTTATGATTTCATCCGTTTCAATCCATTTTACTCCGTCAAATTCAGAATCGTTCTGAAATGTTAATCCGGTAACAGCACCCATTCCAAGCACTTTGTGCTGTTCAAATGTTTTGATATCGGCAAGCACGCCCGCACCTCCGCTGGGATCAAAACCGGCAATGCTTAAAACACAAGGTCTTTCTTTTGGCATTTGGCTTTTAAACTTTTATATTTTTCAACTGGTGAGCTATTTTTCCATATTGCTCCGAGAACTGCAACTCCTGCGAAACCCACTTCGCTACAAATTTCGATTTTATCTTCGTCAATTCCCCCAAGCGCGATGAGAGCCTCACCCCCGACCCCTCTCCGAAGGAGAGGGGAGTTTTTGAGATCCTGCAAATCGAAGTTGGATTTGTAGCCGACTTTTGAAATGCCGTCAAAGATTGGAGAGAGAAAAGCATATTCATACTTTTCTTTATGCTCTTCAAGTTCTTTTAGAGAATGAAATTTTGGAAAATCAGAGTGCAAAGAAATCCTGTTGTGGTATTTGAACGGGATTTGCTGAACAAATTGTTTTATTTCTTCTTTAGAAAAGGTGGGCTTGTGCAGTTGAAACATTTCCAATCCCTCTTCAAACAAGGAATTTATGATCTCGTGTTCGTTGGGAACATCGGTGGGCGAGGATATGACAATGAGTTGCATGTTAGTTATTCTTCTGTTCATACCATAATTGCACAAGTCCACTTGGATAGACAGCACTATGAATCAGTTTCAAATTCTGCTCCATGCGCCCCGATTTAAATAATGTAATTCCGGTGCCGAGAAAAACAGGAATGACAGATACAATAAATCTGTCAATTATATTTAGTTTCATCAACTCAAAGACAATTTCTGCACCGCCATCAATAAAAATATCCAAACCATCTATCTTGCGAATATTTTTTATAAGCCCCGCAATATCTCCATTGTAAAATTCAATATTATTGTACGCTCCTTTCTTTGTTTTTGAAATCACGTAACACTTTTTATCACTATGCGGAAAATTAATTCCGAAAGTTAATATTTTGTCATATGTTTTCCTTCCCATTATTACTGTATCGACAGTTTTAACAAAATTACCATAGCCATAATCTTCTCCTTTACTTTCTACTACTGAAAGAAAACTTATATCACCATTTTCTTTTGCAATGTATCCATCCAAACTAGCAGCGATGTACAAAACCACTTTTCTCATTTATTTTTTTTCCTTAGTGATTAATCTATTTGTTTGAACTCTTTTGTATTTGACAAAAAAGCGTGTGGCGAAAGCGCAATCCGGAGGGAAACATCCAAACAAATACTTCTGTCCTTCATACATTTTATTCATGCAAATAAATTTCACTTCCTTTTTCCGCAAACTCTTTCGCTTTTTCTTCCAATCCTTTTTTCAATGCTTCATCATCGGCAAGGCCGATCTTTTCTGCGTACTCGCGCACATCCTGCGTGATCTTCATGGAGCAGAAATGAGGTCCGCACATGGAACAGAAGTGTGCTGTCTTGGCTCCGTCCTGGGGCAAGGTTTCATCGTGAAACTCGCGCGCAGTGTCGGGATCGAGGGAAAGATTGAACTGATCTTCCCAGCGGAATTCGAAACGCGCCTTGCTCAGTAAATTGTCTCTGAGCTGTGCGCCCGGATGTCCTTTTGCCAGATCTGCAGCGTGTGCGGCTATTTTGTAAGCGATGACTCCGTCCTTCACATCTTTTTTGTTGGGCAGGCCGAGATGTTCTTTGGGAGTTACATAGCAGAGCATGGCGGTTCCGTACCAGCCGATCATGGCAGCGCCAATGGCAGAAGTAATATGATCATAGCCGGGAGCAATGTCAGTTGTAAGGGGACCGAGCGTATAGAAAGGAGCTTCGTGGCATTCTTTCAATTGCTTGTCCATGTTCTCTTTGATAAGATGCATGGGCACGTGACCTGGACCTTCAATCATGGTTTGTATGTCATGCTTCCATGCAATTTTTGTGAGCTCGCCTAATGTTTCGAGTTCTCCGAACTGCGCTGCATCGTTTGCATCAGCAATGCAGCCGGGACGCAAGCCATCCCCGAGCGAAAAGGCAACATCATACGCTTTCATAATCTCGCAGATATCTTCGAAGTGTGTATAGAGGAAATTTTCTTTGTGATGTGACAAACACCATTTCGCCATGATGCTGCCTCCGCGGGAAACGATTCCCGTGATGCGTTTTGCAGTGAGTGGAACATAGCGCAGCAGAACGCCTGCGTGAATAGTGAAATAATCAACGCCTTGTTCTGCTTGTTCAATTAAAGTATCTCGGAAAATTTCCCAAGTTAAATCTTCGGCTTTCCCGTTTACTTTTTCAAGTGCCTGATAAATAGGAACGGTTCCTACCGGCACTGGACAATTTCGGATGATCCATTCCCTTGTTTCGTGAATATTTTTTCCGGTGGAAAGATCCATCAATGTATCTCCACCCCAGCGGCAAGACCAAACTGCTTTCTCCACTTCTTCTTCAATGCTTGAACTCACTGATGAATTTCCTATATTGGTATTTATTTTCACTAGGAAATTTCTTCCGATGATCATCGGCTCGCTTTCAGGATGATTGATGTTACTGGGAATAATGGCGCGTCCGCGGGCGACTTCGGAGCGGACGAACTCGGGCGTGATGGCACCCCCTCTCTCATCTCCCCTAATAGGGGAGAAGCCGGTACGTGTAAGGCTTTCGCCTTGGCTCTCTCCCATTTGGGGAGAGCGGGGTGTGGGGTGTGACTGTTTCTGATTCTCTCGTATAGCAATATATTCCATTTCAGGAGTGATGATCCCTTTTTTTGCGTAGTGCATTTGAGAAACATTGGCACCTGCTTTTGCTTTTAGTGGTTTGCGTAGATGCTCGAAGCGGAGCAAATCAAGAGATTTATCGTTCATGCGCTGATTTCCGTATGCAGAAGAAAAATCTTTCAACTGTTCTACATCACCTCTCTCCATAATCCATTTTTCACGAATAGGAGCCAGTCCTTTTTTTACATCGATGGAAATATTTGGATCTGTGAAGGGACCGCTTGTGTCATACACAGCAAGTCTTTCTTTTTTTATTTCTTTTTCAATCTTCGAAGCAACTCCGCTCGACACTTCTATCTCGCGCATGGCAACGGAAATGTTGTGCAGCTTTCCCTTCACATAAATTTTCTTTGATGCAGGGAATGGAGTGGTGGTGATGGATTTTTCTGTAGGAGGTTTTTCGGTTTTCATATTTTCTTCAATTAAATTTTTATTCCGACTATTAATACATCATCTGTTTGCTCATTATTCCCTTTCCAGTTCTCGAATGTTTCTTCTAAAATGTTTTTCTGTTCTGCTAATGGCTTATCGCTAATCGCTAATAACTTCTCCTGCAATTGCTTGTACTTGAATTTCTTTCCTTGCGGACCTCCAAATTGGTCTGCGAAACCATCTGTGTAGAAATATAAAATTGTTCCAGGTTCAGCGTTTATGGCTTCAAGTTTAAAGGAATTTTTTTTATCACTCAGTCCGATGGGCATTTTATCGTAGGGTAATTCAAGCATTTTTCCATCTTTCACCCATATAGGCGCATTGTTGGCTGCACTGTATTCGTGCTTTAATTTATTGTTATCTATTTTCAATAAGATCGCATCCATGCCATCCTGTGCCCCATCAGAAGAAATATTTTCCACGAGTCTTTTGCGTGCATGATTGAAAACTTCATTAGGATTGGAAATATTTTTTTCGCTGATGGCTTCGTTAAGAAAAGAGATGTTCAGCAGACTCATGAATGCTCCGGGCACACCATGTCCTGTACTGTCGCACACGGCAAGATAAAAGCATCCGTTCTTCTCCACGGCCCAATAAAAATCTCCACTTACAATGTCTTTTGGTTTATACAATACGAAATATTCTTTGAAATTTCTCTTCAGCATATCATCGCTTGCTAAAAGCGCCTGCTGTATCCTTCTTGCGTAGTTGATACTATCGGTAATGTCTTTATTTTTTTCTGCAATTATATCAAAGGCGTTTTTCAGTTCCACATTTTTTAACCGATTGATCTCCGCTTCTTTCTGTGCATTTTCTATTTTATTGACCAACTGCATGCTTTTTGCTTTCATAGCAGCATCTGTACCTGCTGTTTCTTGATCCATTTTGTGAAAGAGCTGAAAATGTTGTAAGGCACTTTTATAATCCCCTTTTTTCTCGCAGACCTCAGAAAGGGCATAATGTACAGTAAGAATTGCTCTCCTAAAGTTGATCCTTTCAGCATTTTCCAGCACTTCAAGAAGCACCCGTTCCGCTTCCTCAATTTTATTTTTTCTGAGATAAATATTTCCAAGATCTTTCTTGAAACGACAAATCCCCATCTTATCTCCCAGCTCTGTAGCAAGTTTCACCCCTTTTAATGAAATTTTTTCTGCTTCCTCGTAATTTCCAGTGTTGCAACAGAGAGTCATGTAGGCATTCATGGCAGCTGCATGGCCCCTCTTGTCATTAATCTTTTCACGTAATTCCATGCTTTGTATCAGATACTCTTTACTTTTTTCATATTCATGCTGATCCGTATAGCCCTGTCCCATCCCCATTAGGGCCGCAGCCTCTCCTTCTTTATTGTTTAACTCGCGGTTTAAGTTCAAGCTCTGTAAAAAATATTCCAAACCACTTGCTGTGTCTTTCAGATATAAATATAAATAGCCATGCTGGAACAGGCAGCGTGCTACGTTGGGTTTATCATTGACCTTGTAATAATAACTTATTGCTTTTGTAATGTTGTCCAGTCCTTTACTGAAATCGCTGAGCCTGAAATAAACCAATGTCAGGTTATATTGGGTATTGGCAATTCCTTTTTCATTTTTCAGGCCTTCAAAAATGGGCAGCGCCTCAAATAATTTTTCAAGGGCAAGTTCATAGTTAGTGATTTGAACATAGCAAAATCCTTCATTCGCAAGAGCGGTAGCCTTACCTTCCGGATAATTTATCTCCATAGAAAGTTTTTGAGCTTCCTGGCTTAATGCAATGGCTTGCTGAGTATCCGAATTTCGGATCTCAAAGGCACGCTGATTCATCGCATCAACTTTCTCTCTCGTTTCGGAAGGTTTTTTTTCTGTAATCATTATCCGCCTTGTGTTGCTTTTATGATTAATATTTTATCGTTTTCTTTCAATTCAAATTGTTCCCATTTTTTTTTTGGAATCACCGAGTTATTTACTGCCACAGCAATGCCGTTAGTGTCCCTAATTGTTTTCAAGAGGATCTGTCCCAGAGATTTCTCCGAGATTAAGTCTTGTTCTTTATCATTTACAAAAACTTTCATAGTCATTAATTGCACAAATCGTCACTCAATACTTGATCTGAATTAATGTAATCCGTGCCTAAACCTACAAGAAAATGAGAGGAAAAAAACTTCTCTTATTTCCTTCGGCAGCATTACCTGCATCAGGTTCTAAGGGTATCTTCTCAGTCGCGACCACAACGTCACGACACCCCCATAAGTTTCGTTTGTAAAGATGGAAAAATAATGGAGAAAACGAAAAGATATTTTATGAACACCTCACCCCTAACCCCCCTCCCAAAGGAGAGGGGAAAACTACCCCGTTACGCAATGGCAGCTTGGAGAAAAATGAATGACCGTTTTCGGAAGCATCTCGTGAAGACGCTGCTGGGTCTCATCATTGATAAGTATCACCCGCAAATCCATCCACTGGAGTTTTGTGAGTTTCTTCATTTCACCCGGAAAAACCGAAAGGTCATTCTGCCACAGGTCAAGCACTTCAAGATTTTTCAGGTCGCCAATACGCTTGGGAATTTCCATCAGATTATTTCGCGAGCCAACAAGTTTTTTCAGATTTTTTAATTCTCCAATGGAATCAGGCAGGTATTGTAACTTATTTCCCGAAACATTTAGAACTTGCAAATTGATCAAAACGCCTATTTGTTCCGGAAGCGAATCAAGTTTATTTCTGCTTATATCCAACTCTTGAAGGTTTTTTAACTTAAGAATTTCCATGGGGAAAGATTTCAGTTTCTTTCCTCTTAAACTCAGGCGATAAATATTGTTTGGACGCTGGAGGGCTTGATTGAGATCATCATAAACCGGTTGAGCCATAAGAGCAGCCGTGTCGAGAAGTTGGGCATGAAGGCCCATCCCCGACCTTTCCCAAAGGGAAGGGAGAATAAAAAAAACTATCACACACATCCATCCTTTCATTAAATGAGGGCATGAAGGTTCTTCCCTTCGGACAACTGAAGGTTGGGAGCGTAGCTCGTTTAGGATGGGACTTGGTTTCATTGCAATATTTTCAACGCCTTTTCTTTATCTCCGCCAATTGCTTTTGTGAGTGCTTCAAGCGAATCGAATTTCTTTTCTTCCCGAATCTTTTGTTTGAAAAATATTCTCAAGGATTCACCATAAATATCATTTTCAAAGTCAAAGATATTCACTTCAATAGTTTTTTTTTCGTCCTTGCTAACTGTAGGATTAAAACCAATGTTCATCATCCCCTTGTATATTTTCTTATCATATTCAACAGTTACCGCATAAATTCCATCCGCTGGAATCAGTTTATGTTTATCCTCAATTTGAATATTTGCAGTTGGATATCCAAGTCCTTTTCCTAATCCTTTTCCCTTAATAACCTTGCCTTTAATCGAGTATGCATATCCTAAAAATTTATTTGCAGTTTTGATATCGCCAGCTTCCAGTGCTTTACGGATCTTGGTGGAACTGATCTCCACTTTGTTGATGTCCTGTGCAGCGATCTTTTCCAGCTTAAATCCATATACAGGAGCAAGTTTCTTTAACTGCTGGAACGAGCCCTCTCGGTTTCTGCCGAAATGATGATTGTAGCCTATGATGAGTTTCTTTACCTTGAGCTTGTTCACGAGTATGTCTCGCACATATTCTGTATAAGTGATGCGGGAAAACTTTTTGGTGAATGGGTGAACGATGAGATGATCCACACCAAATTTCTCCAGCAATTCTCTTTTCTCTTCTTCCGTGGAAAGAAGTTTCAGACTGTCATCATCCGGAAAAAGAACCATGCGGGGATGCGGATAAAAAGTAAAGATTACAGACTCTCCACTAATGGATCTCGCGGCTTCTTTCAGTTGCTGAATTATCTTCTGATGTCCCAGATGAACACCATCAAAGGTACCGATGGTAACAGCTGGATTTTTCGCTCCGGTGAATTTTTCTATGCCTTCGTAGATTTTCATTAGATGGAATCAACAGTTATTTCCCTTCGTACATTTTTTTATACTCCTCTTTAGCAAGCATGGATGGTTTGAAGGTCATAATGCTGCAGAAGTTTTGAACATTGAAAGTTAAAGCAAGTTCAGTTCGCCAAAAATATTTAGATAAATATTTATTCTCTGAAATTTTTTTCCATTTATATTCTTTGCTTTTCAATGTTGCATCAACGTGCGCTAAGGCACATGAGTCGCAGGAAAAAATTATCTGATCAAAATCGCAATGATTAGATTCATCAAAGGTGAGTTTTCTAACTATGGTTTCTATTCCTATTATTTTAATAGTTAATGTATCCCCATATTTTACTTCGGAAACAATATATCCATTTCTTCTATTTTGTTTTGATTCATATTGCTTTACATCTTTCCTTACTTGTTTTTCATTGGATATAGAAACATATGGAGTTATTTGTCCATATATTGCATTTGCAATATACATCATCATTATTATTAAGACGGTTCTCATGATTACAACTAATTAATAAATTATGTTCTGTAAGCTATTCATGTTATCAAATGTATGAAAATTACCTAATAATTTTTTCTTTATGTTTTCCAAATAATGTTACTTTCGCCTACTCAAAATCACAAAAACAATATCTATTTATATGTCCCAATTAAAAGGAAAAATCTCTCAGATCATCGGTGCGGTGGTTGACGTTTCGTTTCACGGAGAAAAGGTGAAGCTCCCAAATATTCTTGATGCAATGGAAGTAACCCGTCCTGACGGAGTGAATGTAGTGCTCGAATGCCAGACGCACATTGGTGAAGACACGGTTAGAACCATTGCAATGGATTCTACAGACGGACTCAGCCGCGGAACAGAAGTGCGTTCAACCGGTGCTGCAATAAAAATGCCTATCGGTGATAAAATTAATGGTCGTCTTTTCAATGTGGTTGGAGAAGCGATTGACGGACTTCCTCAGGTTGAAAAAACAAATGGATATGCTATTCACCGCAATCCTCCCAAATACGAAGACCTTTCAACT
This sequence comes from Bacteroidota bacterium, assembly GCA_016213435.1. GTDB lineage: Bacteria > Bacteroidota > Bacteroidia > Palsa-948 > Palsa-948 > Palsa-948. Next base: position 18,923 of record JACRAL010000113.1, on the reverse strand, counting down.
TCCTCTGAAATTCTTTTTACAGGAATTAAAGTTATCGACCTTCTCGAGCCTTATGCAAAAGGCGGAAAAATCGGTTTGTTCGGTGGTGCAGGAGTAGGAAAAACAGTTTTGATCCAGGAGCTGATCAATAATATCGCTAAGGGATACGGTGGATTATCGGTATTTGCAGGAGTAGGAGAAAGAACCCGTGAAGGGAATGATCTTTTGCGTGAGATGATCGAAGCAGGAATTATGAAATACGGAGATGCGTTCAAGCATTCCATGGAAAAAGGCGGATGGGATCTTTCTAAAGTAGATATGGAAGGATTGAAAGAATCCAAAGCAACTTTCGTATTCGGACAAATGAACGAACCTCCCGGAGCGCGTGCACGTGTGGCACTTTCGGGTTTGACAGTTGCGGAATATTTCCGTGATGGCGATGAAAAATCAGGAGGAAAAGATATTCTTTTCTTCATTGATAATATTTTCCGATTCACTCAGGCAGGTTCAGAAGTGTCTGCACTTTTGGGACGTATGCCATCTGCAGTAGGATATCAGCCAACGCTCGCAACCGAAATGGGTGTGATGCAGGAGCGTATCACTTCTACTAAACGCGGTTCTATTACTTCCGTTCAGGCAGTTTACGTTCCTGCGGATGACTTGACTGATCCTGCACCGGCAACAACTTTTGCCCACCTGGATGCAACAACAGTATTGAGTCGTAAAATTGCTGAGTTAGGAATTTATCCTGCGGTGGATCCGTTGGATTCTACTTCACGTATCCTTACTCCAGCCGTTGTAGGAAATGAACATTACGAATGTGCGCAGCGTGTGAAAATGATTCTTCAGCGTTATAAAGAATTGCTTGACATCATCGCGATCCTTGGTATGGACGAACTTTCTGACGAAGACAAATTGGTTGTAAGCCGTGCAAGACGTGTTCAGCGTTTCCTGTCACAGCCATTCCATGTTGCGGAAGCGTTCACAGGATTAAAAGGCGCACTTGTTTCTATCGAAGATGCGATCAAAGGGTTCAACATGATTCTTAATGGCGAAGTGGATGACCTGCCTGAAGCAGCTTTCCACTTGGTAGGAACCATTGATGAAGCAAAAGAAAAAGCGAAGAGGATTTTGGCGGAGTCGAAATGACCTCACCCTCAGTCCCTCTCCCAAAGGAGAGGGAAGAAACTAAAAGCCCCGCTCCCGATAGCTATCGGGAGCGGGGCTTTTAGTTTGATAGCGTTGGCTGCCTGTCCCGATCGACCATTGGGAGCATCGGGGTTTGCCCCCCTTTGAAGGGAGCGCACACGAAGTGGCGAGGAATGTTTTTCAGTTCCGGCACTCCGCTCCCCGTAATGATGATTTTGTATTTTTGTTTCCCTTGAAAAATTAATTGTCTCTGATTTGTATTTTTCATCTTGAACTTAAAACATATTCATATCGTTGCTTTTGATGTTCCCTTTCCTCCTGATTATGGAGGCGTGATTGATGTTTATTATAAGCTGAAGTCGCTTCACGAAGAAGGAATAAAAATTACGCTCCATTGTTTTGAATACGGACGCGGACAGAAAACAGAACTTAAAAAATACTGCGAGGAAGTTTTTTATTACCAAAGAAAAGCGAGCAAGCATTTACTTTTTAATTCACTTCCTTACATTGTCGCCAGTCGTTCGTCTGAAGAGTTGGTGAAAAACTTACTGAAGAAGGACTCTCCCATTCTTTTTGAAGGACTGCATTGCTGTTTTCATTTGAGCGATGTAAGATTAAAGGACAGAAAAAAGATTGTACGCATGCACAACATCGAGCACAACTACTACGCTAATCTTGCCCTGGTGGAGAAAAAGTTCTTCCGCAGAAAATATTTTGAAAGTGAAGCGAAAAAGCTTGAAAAATTTGAATCCATTCTTCATAAAGCAAATGTAATTGCCGCGATCTCTCCTGCAGATACACAATATCTTTCCGGCAACTACAAGAACGTTTCAAACATCATGGCTTTCCATCCGCACGATAAGATCGAGATTAAAGAAGGGAAGGGAGATTTTGCCTTGTATCACGGAAGTTTAGCGGTAGGAGAAAATAACAAAGCGGCTCTTTATCTTGTAAATGAAATTTTCAACGACATCGATACAACTCTGATAATTGCAGGAAATGGCGCCTCCGCTGAATTAAAAAACGCACTGAAGAGCAAAAAAAATATTCAGTTACAAGAAAACATTTCAACACAAGAAATTTATTCTCTTATTCAAAATGCCCAGATAAATATCCTCCCAACTTTCCAGGCAACGGGTATAAAACTGAAATTGCTTTCTGCTCTTTATACCGGAAGGCATTGCATGGTAAATTCTCCAATGGTTTCTAATACCGGACTTGAAGTGCTGTGCCATACGGCAGATTCAATATCCGAAATGAAAAAAGAGATTTTGCGATTGATGACGATTTCTTTTAGCGAGGATGAGAAAAAAAAACGAGAGAAGGTTCTTGAAGAGAAATTCTCAAACAGGCAAAATATTAAGCAATTGTTGTTTCTGCTGTTTTAGAATCCGAAATCCTCCCACCCTCAAACCGAATCGTTCTTCCTTTAAAATATTCGAATAGGTGAAAATCGTGTGTAGCAATCACCACTGCACGGCCTGTCTTGCTGATTTCGTGGAGTAATCCAACAATTTCCTGGGCAGTTTCTGTATCTAAATTTCCGGTGGGCTCATCGGCAAGTATCACTTCAGGTTCATTCACAAGAGCACGGGCAATAACCACCCGCTGCTGTTCGCCTCCCGAAAGTTCATGAGGCAGTTTGAATCCTTTCGTCCCCAAATGCACTTTTTCCAAAACCGCCTGCGTGCGTTGCTGCATCTGCTCTTTATCTTTCCAGCCGGTAGCTTTCATTACAAAAAACAAATTATCATTTATGGAACGGTCGGGCAGCAGTTGGAAATCCTGAAAGACAACACCCAATTTTCTGCGAAGGAACGGGATTTCTTTTCGTTTTATTTTTTTCAGGTCATACCCTGCAATTTTCCCTTCGCCCTGCAAAAGCGGAATGTCGGCATAAAGCGTGCGCAGCAAGCTGCTCTTGCCGCTTCCTGTTTTTCCAATAAGATACACAAACTCACCTTTATCAATGGTAAGCGAAACATCCGTGAGCACAAGGTTGTGCTTTTGAAAGATGGATGCTTTGCTTAATTCTATGATTGTATATAGAGACATGAATGAAAATTTACGCAAAGTTACATTTCCCTTAACAAAAAGGCTTCTAAACACCTTCCGCTTTCAACAACCCCACGTTGATAAGTAGATTTTTGAAAGAATTTTCACTCCTGTTCCCGACATAATTTTATGCTCAATAATTTTCTTACCACAAAATGGATAAGCGTTCTGCTTTGTATGTTTTTCTCATCGGAATTCTATTCCTGATTTGCATCGCTGTATTTTCTCAGCAGACCGCCATCTATACTCATCCCGATGCTGATTTCAAATCAGCACTGGAACTTTTCCAGAAACAAAAATTTGGGTCTGCACAAAAGCAATTTTCAAGAATTTCGAATCGCTATCAAAACGAACCGAACAATCTGGTTAGAGTTGATGCAGAATATTACGCTGCACTCTGCGCACTGGAACTTTTTAACAAAGATGCCGAATTGCTTCTGAAAAGCTTTATAGCCGATCATCCTGAAGGTCCGAGAGTGCAAGCGGTTTATTTTCATTTAGGGAAATACAATTACCGAAAAAAGCAATACAACAAAGCCCTGGAGTGGTTCTCAAAAGTGGATGTGTATGACCTGAACAACGAAGAACTTTCGGAACTTTATTTCAAGCGCGGCTACAGCTATTTTGAGGAAGACAGCATGGAAAAAGCAAAAAAAGATTTCTTCGAGATAAAGGATATTGATAACAAGTACGCAGCGCCTTCTACTTATTACTTCGGACATATTTCCTACTTAGAAAAAAACTACCAGACAGCGATGCAGCATTTCGTGAAACTAAAGAAAAACGAAAATTTCGGACCGATCGTTCCTTATTATATTGCACAAATATTTTACCTCCAGCAGAAATACGACAGCGCAATAGCCTATGCCATTCCGCTTCTCGATTCAACTACCAAACGGGTTGTGGAATTAACAAAAATCATCGGAGAATCGTATTACCGGACTTCTCGATACAAAGAATCTCTTCCTTATCTTGAAAAATATAAAAGTTACGCGAGTTATCTCAAACGTCCTGAATGGTATCAACTCGGGTTTGCTTATTACAACAGCGCGGATTACATAAAGGCAGTGGAGTGTTTCCCAAATGCCACGGGAGGAAACGATTCCATTGCCCAAAACGCATATTATCACCTGGCAGATTGCTATATTAAAAGGTCGCCATACACGGGAGGAAAAGCAGAAAAGATGCTGGCAAAAAATTGTTTTGAGATAGCTGCAAAATTAGATTTGGACAAGACTATAACAGAAGACGCGTTGTTCAATTACGCAAAACTCTGCTATGAACTTTCTTTCAGCCCTTTTAATGAAGCGATCCTTGCACTGCATCAATACATTGATAAATATCCAAACTCTCCGCGTATTGATGAGTGTTATAAATATCTAGTAAGCGTTTATCTGTCCACAAAAAATTACCAGGAAGCAATGACATCCATTGAAAGCATAAAAGCGCTTAACGATGAAATGAAAGGCGCATATCAGAAAATCGCTTTTATGCGGGGACTTCAATTGTATAGTAATAATCATCCGCAGGAAGCCATCTCTTATCTGAATAAATCGCTGACGCATCCCTCTAACAGGGATTTTACTTCGCTTGCTCATTACTGGAAAGGAGAATCTTTCTATCAATTAGCCGAAAAAGACGGAGTTGCTTTTAAGTTAGATTCAGCCATCACGGAATATAAAACATTTCTTTCCTCTCCCGGAGCGATCAACAACAACGAGTTCTACGCTGCGAATTACAATCTCGGTTATGCCAATTTCAAAAAGACAAATTATACTGAAGCGAATGTATGGTTCAGAAAATATGTAGGATTAAAATCAGGCGAGCCGAAAGAAAAAATGAACGATGCCTACCTGAGGATCGGAGACAATTTCTTTATGACAAAAGATTACAACAATGCAGTGGATTATTATGATGAAGCGCTGAAGACAGGAAAACGCGATGTGGATTATGCCATGTACCAAAAATCGCTTGCACTGGGATTAATAGGAAAACGTGAAGCAAAAGCAAAAACACTGTCAGAATTTTTGACAAACTATTCGGGAAAATCAAAATACGAAGCTGCTGGAAAATTTGAACTTGCTGCCACTTACTTGCAATTAGGAAATGAAGACAATGCACTTGCGTACTACAAAAAAGTGGTAGCTGAGCATCCCGAGTGTTCCTATACCGGAAAATCTCTCCTGCAGATTGGTTTGATTCAGTCAGAGAAAAAAGACTTTGATGGCGCGCTCGCAACGCTTGATAAAGTTTTGGCTGCTTATCCAAAGACAAATGAAGCTTTTGAAGCCATCCGTGCAATGAAGGATATTTACAGGGCAAAAAGTGACATGGAGGGATACGAAACAAAATTAAAAAACATCCCATATGCCGCTGTTTCGCTCGCTTCTCTTGATTCGAGTAATTACGATGTTGCGTTTGATTATTATGACAAAGACGATTGCGAGAACGCGCATAAATATTTCACAAAGTACATCACAAAATATCCTGATGGAATTTTTATGACCCATGCAATGTATTACAAAGCCGAGTGTGATTACAATGCAGAAAATCAGGATGCTGCACTTAGTGGATACCAATATGTGATTGGGAAGCCTTACAATCAATTCACCGAATCATCGCTCTTAAAAGCATCTTCCATTAATTTCAAAAACAAAAATTACCAAAATGCCTTACCTCAATACATTCGTCTTGCACAGGTTGCAGAATATCCCGCTAATGTAAATGAAGCTAGGATTGGAGAAATGCGCTGTCAGTGGCTGCTTGCGAATTATGATTCGGCAAAAATGGCTGCCCAAAAAGTGACGACCCTTGAAAAAGTTTCAAACGATATAAAAGCAGAAGCACATCTCATTATAGGAAAATGTTATTCGGAAATAAAATATTACGACATGGCAACAAAGGAGTTTCTGAATGTTACTTACCTGACCACCAGCGAAAAAAATGCTGAAGCAAAATACAACATTGCTTATGTTCAGTTCCTGAATGAGCAATACAAGGAATCTCAAAAAACTGTTTTTGAACTGATCAGCCAGGAACCCAGCTATGAGTATTGGGTTGGCAAAGGGTTTATCCTTCTCTCCGATGATTATGCAGGGTTAAAAGATTTCTTTAATGCGAAATACGCACTGCAGAAGCTGATCGATAAATCAAGTAACGCGGAATTCATTGCAGTGGCAAAAGAAAAGCTGAACAAAATTGCCGAGCTGGAAAAAGCAGAGCAGGATAAAAAGCAACAAAAGAAAACAGAAGATCTGAATATACAATTCACACCGGAGAACCCGAAAGATTCGACTTTGTATAAGCAGGAATAATTTCCCTCTCTATCTCTCCCCTTCAGGGAGAGGACAGAGGACTTAAAGAATATAAAATGAAAATCATAAAACAACTGTTGTTTGTAGTACTAGCATTTTTCTCCCCTCTCTGCAGGAGAGGGGCTGGGGGTGAGGCTTTTTGTCAGAAAATCCTCAAGGACACCACATTTATCATAGTGAACTCATTCCAGCCAACGATTGCAGATGCTTTCAAAATGAACGACATGCCTGTGGTAAAAGATACCGTTCCGCCTCCACCGGCACTTCATTATGCGATTAGTGCAAAGAAAGTTTTTACGCCTTTTAATATGGATCCGCTCAAGCCTGCAAAAATGGTGGGCGAGCCCCTCACAAAGCTTTACAGCTCATTGGTAAAGATCGGAGGAGGAAATTACAATACTCCATACGCGGAAATTTTCTACAATAATCTTCGTTCTAAAAATATTTCATATGGCATCCATCTGAAACATTTTTCTTCCAAAGCAACATCCGAAGGATATGGATTCAGCGGACTCAGCGATAACCAGATCGAACTTTACGGAAAAAAATTCCTACGCAAGCATACACTCTCGGGAAATTTGGATTACAACCGGAATCTTGTTCACTATTACGGCTACGACACTAATGCGGTTTATCCGGAAAATAAAAATGCCACAAAACAATATTACTCCCGCATAGGCGGAAATAGTGCCCTTCAAAGCCATTACACGGATTCCATTCATGCAAATTATATTTTCAAACTGAAATATTACAATCTGACAGACAATTACAAATCATCTGAAAATAATTTACGGGCAGAAGGAGATTTCAGCAAATACTATAAAAAATACCTGGTACACATTCCTGTGCTTGTAGATTATTACGCTAACAAATTTGATACATTCAGCGGTCATTCTGCCATCGTTGCATTGAATCCCCACATGAGTGCCTCATGGGAAAAATGGAACACACGCATCGGCATGAACATAGTGATTGATGCTCAGCAAAATTCAGAAAGCCGCTTTTTGCTTTACCCAAACATAGATTTCAACTACAATGTAGTGGAGAACATTATTGTACCCTATGCAGGACTAACCGGAGGATTGAAAAAGAACTCCCTCAACACGCTCTCAGGTGAAAATCCTTTCATTGTTCCGAATGCTGGCATGAAAAATGCCAGCACAAAATGGGACATCTATGGCGGAATAAAAGGAAGCATCAGCAAAACAGTTTCATATAATGCGCGCACCTCCTTCGGCAAAATAAATGATATGATTTTTTTCGTGAACGACAACTCCGATTCTTTAAAAAGCGGTTTCAATACAGTATACGATGATGTTACCCTATGGAATGTTCACGGAGAACTTCAGTACCAGCACACTGAAAAGATAAAAATCATTGCGAAAGGGGATTACAACAAATACGGCATGACCAAGGAACTTGAGCCATGGCACAAACCGCTGTGGCAGTCCACCTTAACTGCAAACTACAACCTGAAAAACAAGATCGTGGTAAATGCCGATGTGTTTGTATACGGAAAAAGATTTTCTTATTCGCCACTGCAAGGACAAGGATCGGGTATAACTATCACCACATCAAAAAGAAATGTGATGAAAACCATTGTGGATGCAAACCTCGGCATTGAATATCGCTACAGTAAAAAACTTTCTGCCTTCCTAAACCTTAACAACCTTGTATTTGCGCGCTATTACTTCTGGAATAACTACCCAAGCTATAAGTTTAACTTCTTGGCAGGGGTAACGATGGTTTTCTAAAGAATTATTTCTTCCCCGCTCTCACAACCAACCTGTAAAAAATTATCGGAAGAAACCGCTTTAAGGTAAGCGCAAGAAGCTCCGTTCCCCCAAAAAATGTTTCGAAGCGGTTAGTTCGTATGGCATTGAGGATTTTTCTTGCTGCAACATTTGGATCCATGCCTTTTTCCTGTCCTTTATCCATTTGATTATGGCTCTTTCCTGTTTCTGTGATCGCGTTATAAGAAACATTTGTCTTTACATAGCCCGGACAAATAACATGAACATGAATATTGTTTTTATTCTCCTCTATACGGAGCGATTCGAAATATCCGTGAAGCGCATGCTTGGAAGCGCTGTAGGATGAACGACCCGGATATCCAAATTTTCCCATCACACTGCTGATCGCAACAATGTTTCCGGATTGCTGCCTGCGCATCACGTGTAAAACTTCTTTGGTCAGAATAATGGCACCAAAATAATTCACCTCCATGATTGTCCGTTCCACTTCGATTGGAGTATCCCCGGCAAAAGAACGTTGCGCAATTCCAGCATTGTTCAGCAGAATGTCTACTCTTCCGAATTTCTGAATTACTTTCTGCACATCCGTTTTTACGTTTGAAAGTTCGGCAACATCCATCGGAAGAGTTAAAATATTTTCTGGAGAAATATGTATTGCACATTCTTTTTTTACACGCTCCAATTCGGACTCTCTACGTGCTGATAAGACAAGTTTTGCTTTTCCCACAGCAAATTCCTTGGCAAGGGCTTCGCCAAGACCTGAAGATGCTCCCGTTATCCAGACTACTTTGTTTTCAAAGAATGTACTCATGTTTTTAGCTTATCTAACATTAAAGCGGAACAATGCCATCGCAAAAGAAATGTTCGGATTACTTCCGTGATTAATGTAGGTAAGCAGGTCGTTGGTGGCAATACCTAATTCCAATACCCTGAAGAAATGTCCGAATGTTATTCCAGCCGGGACTGAAACTCCATACGTGGAGTTTCCGGCAACACCAAAACAGATGCGAAGATTAGATGCGAGTTCAATCTTAGTGCCAATTGCAAAATATGCATTCTTAAGATTTGTAGGATCATTGTTCAAAGGCATCACTAAGTCTGCTCCAAGAGCAAGCCTTTTTGCAATCTGATACCCCACTCCCATTCTGAATTTAGCAGGAAGTTTTGTTGAGTATGAACTTCCGGGTTTGAATTTCACCAAGCCGCTGTCGTTGAACAGATTTTTTGCTTGCTTAGAAAGATCCCATGAATTAATTCCGGCATAATTGAATCGCGAAGTGTCCGGCAACAAAGTATCCTGTGCAGTTAACACATTTTTATTCCAAGTGATCTTGCCGAGATCGGTGGCGGAAAAAGCAAATTTTATTTTTCCTACTCCAACGCCAATGCCTAGATCCAAAGCAGATCCGTTTCCTACGGAAGGAAATAATCCGGCAGAAGTTTGAGGAGTAAAATTTTGAACGTTTCCGTAGTTAATCCCATATTGAGAAGAAAAAGAAGAATGACCGGTAAGCACTCCGTTATCGGCAATCATTTGGAAGTTTCCAAGCCCCCATAAATATTTGAAACCGATGCCGCCATAAATAGAAACAGCATTTGAATCCATGATTCCGCCAAAGCTGAAAATTTTTCTTCCATAGGAAATATTCATTTCGCGGTAATGCATATAACTGACTTTGGATCCATCAAAGACTGTTGAAATGTCTTGAGTACGTAAAGCGGCTGTATCTTGAAAAATAGGAGCATTGATTCCCAGAAAGAGTATATCCGAAGCATTTTTATTGAGCGTAACGTTTCCATACGTCCTGTCGCGCAAATTCATGGCGAACCCACCCACTTTCGGAACAACAAAAGAAAATGTGAGCCAGTTTAAATTTGCCTGCATATTCAATCCATCCTTCCCGGAAAATAACGATGCAAAATTGCTTTTATTAGCAGTGGAGAAAGTATCTGCGGGGTGAAGCATCGCTGCTTTAAGCTGGCTGTAATCAAGCGCACTGGATTGAACGCTTATGCCAAAAATCAAGGCGCTCATAGAAAACCGGTGATTGCTCTTCCATCCCAGATTGGCTGGATTTACACCAATGCATTCCCAATCCTTTACGATCCCGTTCGCCACACCGCCCATTCCGGTGGCACCGGGGAGACCAAGATCAACCTGAGCAAAAGAAAAGTAAGTAGCAAGAAGTAAGATGGCAGATGTAAAAAGTATTTTTTTCATTTCCGAATTCTTTTTATTGATAAACAAAAGTAATCTAAATTTTGTTTTTCTGTTTATGAAGTATCATTTTACCTTTGCCGCATGGAAAGACATTCGTCATTGCAATCCCGACCTGTGGTGGGAAGCAATCTCAGAGATTGCTTCGTCACTTCGTTCCTCGCAATTACGTTATCTGTTGCTCTTTTCTCCTGCGGACAGAAAGCAATCTCTATCCCTCCCAACGTCCTGCCCAAAGGAAAAATGGCGCAGGTACTCACCGATATTCACCTTGCAGAAGCGGAAGCAAACCCAAACGCATTTGCTGATTCAACCCAAAAGGCAACTATCAACTTTCAGCAGGTTTTCGAGAAAGATACCATCACCAAAAAGCAATACGAAGAAAGTTTAACCTTTTATATTGCCCATCCCGAACTGCTGAACGAAGTGTATGAAGAAGTGGTGAATGAGTTGAGCAAGAAGAATTTTGGGAAGTAGTGGCAGAATGAAAACAAATTGCACAACTGTCATAAAAAAGGAGGAAGAATAAAAAAATATCCTTCCTCCCCATTTATTATAACTAAACAAACAATTTCTCAGATGTCAGTTTTTTGTATAAAGATGATATTTGTAATAACGAGCTATAACAAGCTTTGCTTTTGCCCATTGTTTGTGGATTATGTTTAGCAAAATCCATAAGCACTGATTTGGCAGTTTTTGCTAGTTCTTGATCAATTATATCATGTGGAATATTTAACTTCCAATGATTTTCCGATTTCTCAGCAAATACTGAGAGAGCAGAAATAATTGGGAAAATAATTCCATCAGGGATATCAGTTATTATTCTTCCATCTCTTTCAAGACATTTTAAGCCAGAACCTCTGAAAGCTTGATGAGTTTTCCATTTTTCATACAACAAATGTGCATCTGGAGCAATATCTAAGAAGAAGTCGTATAGATTTTTATATTGCTCATAATCAGGATCTTTTTTATCTGCAGCTTTTTCATGCATCTCTTGAAAATCCTTCAAACATCTTGCTTTCATGCTATAAGTATATACCTTATTAGGGTCTTCTTGCTCATTCTTTTTTAACCATAGTTCTTTAGGAATTAATGCGGTAATTACTTGCAACAATTTCTCTGTATCAACTACATCATCAGAAGGAAATTCGGATTCAGATTTTCTCAACCTTGCTTCTGGAAGAACCTTCTGAATTCTTTTTTGCAATTCATCAAACATCCCATACTTGCCTACTATTGAAAGTCTAGTAACATCATTTTGAAAATTCCTAGCTATGGAAATTTCCGAAATTAAATCATCATCATCTGTAATGATAATTTCACATTTAATATGGGTATCCAAAGGGATCGAGAAAATGTAATCTGAAATTACTCCTTGTGTTTGTGCTCCATTAATAATACTTGGATTAATTAACTCTATCTTTTTAGTTTTTTCATCAATTATCATATCTCTAGCAACAATCGTAACACCAGAATTAAGAACATTGAAATTTTCTGAGGCATTCACTAATGTCTCTCTAATAGCTTTATGAACGGAAGTGTACGATCTTTTTTGCTTTCCGTCAGCATCAACAAGATAGTTGCGCACATTTTCATCGGTTGGCAAAGGAATAATCGATTGGATTAAACATTGACCGAGAAAAACTTTACGATTGTTTTGTGTGTCTTCAGGACAACTTATGTTCCTGATCGAGTGAAAGTCCAAATAAAAGGACTCATTGCGCTTTCGCGCGGATGTATTTGTTTTCATTATGTCTGCCTACCACAGTTTTTATGTCGATAGCATTCTTGCCATGACAACTCTGAATAGACATCTCAAAGATAGAAACTATTTTTAAAAAACAGAAGAAACAAAAAAATATTTTAGTTCCTGCAGAGTCTCTCCGATGTTCATCGGAGGACTCTGGTGAGTTATGCGCAGAGCCCCTTAATAGGAGAACTGCCTGGACAAAAAAATCACCGAAAAGACGCGAAGAGACATAGAAAATACAGAATCTGCACATCCTTTATGCTTTCTGCTTAAGCCCTGTAATTCTCTCTCCTCAATGCCAATGATTGAATTATGATAAAACTAATGGTTTTTCATAATGTCAACGCTTGGATTGTGATAATACATATGCTTCTTCACAATGTCAACGCTTGGATTGTGATAAAGCATGTGGTTCTTCACAATCCTAACGCTTGAGTTGTGATAAAGCATGTGCTTCTTCACAATGTCAACGCTTGGATTGTGATAAAGCATGTGTTTCTTCACAATGTTAACGCTTGAGCTTCGGTCCGCCACAAAAATCCTCCCCCCGAACTTCGTTCCCAACCTACGGTTGCCTCCGGAGGGGGAGAAACAGCCAAAAAAAAATCCCCCAATCCAAACGGACTGAGGGATTTGTATTTTTTACTCCCCTCTCCTAAAAACTCTCTTCAACTTCCCTTCTCCTTTGGAGAAGGTGTCCGAAGGACGGATGAGGCTGAGAGGGGCAGGGGGTGAGGTATTATACCATTCCCTGTGCCATCATCGCATCGGCAACTTTTACAAAGCCGCCAATGTTAGCGCCTTTCACGTAATCAACATGGTTGCCGCTTTTGCCGTACTTCACGCAACTGGCATGAATGCTCTTCATGATGCCGTGCAGGCGTTGGTCAACTTCTTCGCGTGTCCATGACAAACGCAGAGAGTTTTGGCTCATTTCCAACCCCGATGTTGCAACACCACCGGCATTAGATGCTTTGCCGGGCGCAAACATGATCTTATGATTTTGGAAAACAGTTACTGCTTCAGGTGTGCTTGGCATATTCGCGCCTTCGCCCACTGCAATGCACCCGTTTGCAACCAGCATTTCTGCATCTGCACCGTTCAATTCATTTTGAGTAGCAGAAGGAAGAGCCACATCGCATTTAACTCCCCAGGGAGTTTTTCCTGCATGGAACTCTGCCGATTTAAATTCTTTCACATATTCTTTAATGCGTCCGCGTTTTTCATTTTTCAATTCCATGATGAACGCAAGTTTCTCCGCGTTGATTCCGTTCTTGTCGTAAATATATCCTTCAGAATCAGAAGCGGTAACCACTTTTCCACCGAGTTGATTTACTTTCTCAATGGTGTATTGCGCCACGTTTCCTGAACCCGATACCACTACGCGTTTTCCTTTGAAAGAATCGCCTTTGGTAGCCAGCATTTCCTGAACGAAATATACGCATCCGTAACCGGTTGCTTCAGGGCGAATCAAACTTCCTCCATACGCAAGTCCTTTTCCGGTAAGAATTCCTGTAAATTCATTACGTACTCTTTTATATTGTCCGAACATGAAACCGATCTCGCGCCCTCCCACTCCGATATCTCCGGCCGGAACGTCTGTATCAGCGCCAATATGTTTTGCAAGTTCGGTCATGAACGATTGTGTGAACTTCATCACTTCATTATCCGATTTTCCTTTTGGATCAAAATCAGAACCTCCTTTACCACCTCCCATTGGAAGTGTGGTCAAAGAGTTCTTGAACACTTGTTCGAAAGCCAAAAACTTGAGGATGGAAAGATTCACCGAAGGATGGAAACGCAATCCGCCTTTATAAGGACCGATGGCGCTGTTCATTTGAATACGGAATCCACGGTTGATTTGAAAACGACCTTTGTCATCTAACCAAGGCACACGGAATTGAATTACGCGTTCCGGTTCTGCAATACGCTCAAGAATTTTTGCGTCTGCATATTTTGTGTGTTCCATGGTGTATGGAATCACCGCTTCCGCAACTTCCATCACCGCCTGTAAAAATTCGGGCTGGTTAGGATCTTTTGCGGCAACCTTTGCCATAAATTTGTGGATCTCATTTTCCACTTTGCTGCTTCCATTCGATTTAGCTTTCGCTGGTTTTACTGCTGTAAGTGTAGCCATATAAATTTGTTTGTGGTTGATTATTTTTCCTGAATGCGCTGTAAAAGTAAAATTATTTTGTAATCAGAAAAGACATTTAATTTTCTTTTAAAGTGAGATAATAAGATGATTTTAGTCATTTTTTATCAGTTTTGCAAAATGCCATTATATAACATAGAGCAAGTCCGGAACAACGGAAAAATCGGCATTTGGCATATCACCGAATCGCTGGACGAACTCCTTAAGATGAAACAACTTTCTGAAGTTGATTTGTTTGTGCTGAACTCCTTTTCTTACGAGCACAGAAAGAAAGAATGGCTAACAGCAAGAATACTGGCCGAACAACTCTCAAACGAGAAAGATATCCGGATCATTTATGATGAGCACAACAAACCTTTTCTTAAAAATTCGAAGAAACATATTTCCATTTCTCATTCTCACAATCTTCTGGCAATTATTCTGGATGAACATGAAACCGGAATAGACATTGAACTTATCAAGACCAAGGTTTTAAGGATAAAAGAAAAATTTATGAGCGCTGCAGAACTAAAGTCCTTGCAGAAAGAAAACATGGTCGAACAACTTACCGTGTATTGGTGCGCAAAAGAATCGCTGTATAAACTGTATGGCAAGAAAGAACTGGCATTTAAAGAAAACCTGGCAGTGGAACCATTTCGCTACTCTGCTGATAAAGGAATCATACGTGGGTGGATAAATAAATCTTCAACAAAAAGATCTTTCACACTCCAATACGAAAAGCTGAACCCGATAGCTATCGGGTCAGGCGATGACAGTTATATGCTGGCGTATGTAATTAATGAGGATTAGTATATTCGCGCATTCATTTTATGATAAAGTCAGGGATTTATAAATCCATCCTCAAGAGTAAAAAGAAAGGAAAAAAACTCTTCTCCGTCCTCGTTGACCCTGACAAGTTTTTCCCTGAAGTGATCCGGGAAGCGTACAAGGCAAACGTTGATTATATTTTTATCGGAGGAAGCAGGGTGAAGAAAGAAAACTTTCACCGATGCGTTAATACGATTCGCACACTCACGAAAATCCCGCTTGTAATTTTTCCCGGAAGCAGGGAACAAATATCCGGGAAAGCCGATGCCATTTTGCTTTTGTCACTTATTTCAGGAAGAAATCCGGATTACCTCATTGGCGAACACATACGCGCAGCGCAGCAATTAAAAAGATCAAAACTCGAGATCATTCCCACAGGATACATTTTGATCGGTGGAGGAAAAAAGATCTCTACTCAGGCAGTTACACGCACTTCTCCTATAAAAAGTTCGAATGCAACCCTTGCGGTGTCCACTGCCATTGCGGGCGAACTGCTCGGCATGAAGATGATCTATCTTGAAGCGGGAAGCGGAGCAAAAAATACTTTGAATCTATCCATCGTTAAAGAAGTCAAAAAGAATATTTCAACTCCGGTTATTGTTGGCGGAGGAATTGATTCCCCGGACAAAGCGATAGAACTCTGCAAATCAGGGGCAGACATGATTGTGGTGGGCAACGCAATCGAGAAAGACAGTGCCCTTGTAAGAAACATCTCAAAAGCAATTCATTCATTTATATGAAACTGATTCTAATATCTCCATCCAAACCAAAAGACTCAGAGATTCCTCTCCTGTTACACATGTTTGAAGAGGGTTTGCCTACCTATCATTTGCGAAAAACAAAATTTTCCACACGTGAATTAAAACAATTTATTTCGGATATCCCTCAGAAATATCACGAACGAATCGTCCTTCACACTCATCACGAACTTGCAATAAAGTTTCACCTGAAAGGCATTTACATTACCCGTTCTCATAAAAAAAACAAAGTCAGACTGTGGCTCAAGAAAAAATGGTTCAAGTTCCGGAATAACAAAATCCAGATCACAACTACATTCCGCTATGCAGGAAAACTTTACGAAAAAAACCTCCGCTATAATTATGTTTTCATTTCTCCCGTATTTGATTCCCCATCCGGAAAATCTCAGGCAGGATTTACGGAAAATAATCTCAGACCCTTTCTCCAAAAGACCAAGTATAAAGTCATTGCAAGAGGAGGGGTTTCGATTGATAAAATCCAAAAAGCACATGAAATGGGCTTTGCAGGTATGGCATTTGACACCGCAATCTGGAAAACAGAAAATCCTTTGCAGGAATTTCTGAAAGTGAAAGAGAAATTTGCTGAGTTGAATTTACCTATAGAATAATACTTCTCCCTTTAGGGTCGGGGCATCTTATTCCATGCATCTATTCCACCTGTAAGATTATAAAGATTGGTAAATCCGTATTTCTGCTGAAGGAGTTCGATTGCTTTTTTACTTCTTGCTCCGCTCTTGCAATGAATGATCACTTGTTTGCTGCGGGAAATCCTATCAGTATTTTTCTCGACAGAGCCAAGAGGAATATTTTCGCCTTTTATATTTGAAAGTTTATACTCGTTTACTTCCCGCACATCTATCAGCTGAAAATCTGTTTTGGAGTCAAAAAGTTTCTTGAGGTCATAAACAGAAACTTGCTTGACCTCACCCCCTACCCCTCTCCCAAAGGAGAGGGGAGTAGTACAGAATGCATCATAATCGGTAAATGATTTGATATTAAAATTTTCGAGGTTCTTCCCGAAAGAAATTATTTGTGTTTGACAATTCAGTGCATCCATAACAAAAAGTTTTCCTGAAAGAACTGATCCGATTCCGAGAATTATTTTCAGCGCTTCATTTGTCATGAGTGTGCCAACGATCCCCGGCAGAACGCCAAGCACTCCGATTTCGGCACAGTTAGGAGAATCAACAGGAGGTTCAGGAAAAAGACAGCGGTAAGTTGGACCGTTCCTGTAATTAAAAACACTCACTTGTCCTTCAAACTTAAATATAGAACCAAACACCAGCGGTTTGTTCAGCATCACGCAGGCATCGTTCACCAAATATCGGGTTGGGAAATTATCGGAGCCGTCAATTATTAAATCGTAGTCCTTAATTATTTCCAGTGCATTTGCAGAAGAGAGTCGACAGTTGGCAGTTGGCAGTTGACAGTGAGGGTTCAATAGAGAAAGTTTTTTAGATGCAACTTCAACTTTTGATTTTCCAATATCCTCTGAAGAAAATAGAATTTGTCTTTGAAGATTCGACTCATCCACAACATCATCATCCACAATTCCAATTGTTCCGACTCCCGCTGCTGTGAGATATTGCAGTACAGGACAACCCAACCCTCCGGCACCAACAACCAACACTTTTGCCTGTTTGAGTTTTTCCTGTCCCTCAATTCCAATCTCAGGCATGATGATGTGACGGGAGTAGCGGTTTTGTTCTTCTGAGCTCAACATATTAAATTCGAATATAATTCTTGAATTCTCCTATATGAATTCCGGTTTTCTGGTAAATATAATTCAATATTCTCAGCCGAAGTGAGGTTTTCATTGCTTTGCTTTTATCAAATTCAAATTTCCAGTTTTGTCGTGCAATACGTTCGTGCATGACGCTTGGATGCGAACCATGGAATGTTGCCAGCGAATCAATCTTAGAATAATCAAATTCAGGGGCTTCAATATTTTTTTTCACAAACTCGTCATCGTGCCATAACTTATTGAACGATTCTCTTTTTTTCTGCTGCGCCAACGGGGATTTCACCCAACCGTAATGATAGATGAGCGCATCCACAAATTTCACCTTAAGTTTTTTCCCTTCCTGACGAAAACTCATCGCATCTTTCCATGAGGAGATGGATTTGTCGTTGCGTATCACGCGTACTTCTTTCTTATTCCACTTGCGTGAATCGGCATAGTAATCGAATGTGCCGTAAAAGTTAATATGATTAAATACAAGCCCCTGCACGCGTTTGTCATCTTTGTATTTCAGCATCGCTTCTTTTATTTTTGGCAGATCATCTTCGTGAAACACTTCGTCCGCCTGAATATAAAATGCCCAATCAGAATCAGGAGAAATAGCGTGATACGCTTTGTCGGTTTCAACCGCAAGGACTCTTCCGCCTTCGCGCAAGGTGTCGTCCCAAATAGTTTCGATAATTTTTATTTTAGGTGAGCCAATAAATTTTATTAAACCTAATGTATCATCATCTGAATTTCCAACAGCAACAATAAATTCATCGCAAACGGAAAGAATGGATTTGATCGCCTCCACGATCGGGTAATCATACTTTACTCCATTGCGCACGAATGTAAAACCAGAGACTTTCATTAAATCAAACTTACATAAAAAAAGTAGGCAACAGGCAGTAAACAGCAGCTGAACATAATGCCAAAACACGAATTTATGCGAATGATGCGAATAAAATATTCGTGTTATTCGCATCTTTTCGCATTTTTTGCATTAGTTTATCCATTGATGCTCATTGGTAGAAACTTGCATTAATTATCCTATAATTATTTTACATCGCGACATGGTTTGGCGTAGTGATGTTTTTACTTTGTATATAAATTCAACAACCATGAATGACCCCGCAGCAGAGCTGCGAGGTATCAATACAAATACATTATACTAAAATAGACGCAATTGATTCTTATGAAAATTTTTGTACGTCCCCTTATCAGTCCCTTGCTCATGAATATATCGTTGAATCACTTCCTC
>JACRAL010000112.1 GCA_016213435.1 Bacteroidota bacterium | reverse complement strand
CATGATTAATATTAAAAAATTTAACATCAACCATGATAAGCATTTTTACTATACCATTCTTGAAAATCAGGGGTCAATTTACTCCGGCCGAAAGGGGGTCAGTTTTCTCCGGCTTAAGAATTTTTATGTCACTTTTTTGCGTGTCAATTTCTCCCGGCTAAGAGGGTGGTCAATTTACTCCACCGTGAGGTGGTCAATTTGTCCGTTTTTTCCAATTTAGTCTTTTTGTGACAATTATACTATTGTAGAAAATTTTGTGTAATTTTACAAAAACATTTTTAATGAAATGAGAATAATATTATTATCTGTAATACTTATAATAACAGGGTTTGTTATAAAAAGCCAAACCATAACTACTGAAGTGATTATAACAGCCGGAAATTATAATACAAATTCTTATGCTTCGCTTTCTGTAACAATTGATAAAATTGTAACTAAAACGGTTTCAAATCCCAATAATATTTTTAAAAAACTCAAACAAAAAAGAATTAAAATTCAATAAAAATAAAATAATATGCAAACCACGATTAATGTTAATTTTCCAAAAAACCTTGCATTCACTTTGAAAATGCAGGATAAAGAATTTTCTGATGAAATAAAGAAAATGGCAATGATAAAATTGTTTGAAATTGGAAAAATTTCATCAGGCAGAGCAGCCGAGTTTCTTGGAATGACAAGAATTGCATTTTTAGAAATCCTCGAAAAATATAATGTTTCTTACTTCTCATACAAAAACAAAGATGAAATATTGGAGGATTTGAACAATGCTTAAAGTAGTATCAAACACAACACCACTCCTCACGCTTCTTAAAATTTCAAAGCTGAACCTGCTTAAAGAAATATACGGAGAAATAATTATCCCTGATGCAGTATATGAAGAAATTGAGCATGGCAAAAACATGAAGTATTACACTGACTTGAAAAAACTCGACTGGATAAAAATATCATCAGTTAAAAACAAAAACGACAGCCGGTATTTTATTGACCTTGATAAAGGAGAAGCAGAAGTAATCATTCTGGCAGAAGAAAATAATGCAGATATTGTGATCATTGATGAACGTATAGGCAGAGAGTACGCAAATTATTATAAACTCAAAGTTACCGGAACTATAGGCATATTGCTAAAAGCAAAACAAAAGGGATTGATAAAAGAACTTAGACCATTGCTTGCAGAGATGAAAGAAAAAGGCGTTTGGGTTAGCGACAATTTAATAAAAACAATACTTGAAATTGTTAAAGAAGCATAATTTGACAATCATTTTTTTGTATCATTTCGGCAGCATTTTCTGTTTTTTGTCAAAAGTTTGATAGCTTAGTATAGATTTAAATGATGATTGGGAAAAATGGAATTTAGAACCGTAATGAATGAGGATAAATTGCCGACTTGAAATTGTTAGCACATTTGTCATTCCTACGAGTTGAAGCGCAAACCAAAATGCCAAAAGAGCCGTCAATTTTCAACGCTCAGACTGATAAAAAATACACAAAATTGATTAAGCACAAATGCCAACATACCCACAACATCGCATAAGAAAAATGCCACACGGATTGACAAAGCTAATGCTACGCATATGCGCTGATGATTTATGGTGTGTGGCACGTCGCCTATGCCGATACCGTTAGAAACAAAGCAATAGAGACCGTGAAACAAGAGACCGTGACAGAAAATAGTATCAAGATATGCCTACGCAATTTGCACATTTGCTTTTTTTGCCAATATAAAAGCCTAATTAAAAAAAGCAAAAGAGCAAATGCAATCACACGATTAGTATTATTGAATGATTTTAGATTACACAAATAAATCTGACTTTATAATTCTACGTTTTTACTTTAACCTTTCAAATAAATTAATAAATTTGTAATGTAAAAATTGTTTAATTATTAGGTTTTATTACGTATAAATGACTTTATTTATTTTAACTCTTAAAATGATTATTATATGAAATTATTTTATTTATTATTAGTTCTCGTATTTTCCGGAGTATCTTTATTCTCTCAATCTATTACCAACGTAAAATTCAGGCAGGAAGGCAGCAAAATAGAAATCACCTACAACTTGCAAAGCGAAATGGCAATGGAAATAGAAGTCTTTTGTTCAACAGACGGAGGCAAAACTTTTGGTGAAGCATTAAAAAGCGTGAGCGGAGATGCAGGTAGTGGAATACAGGCAGGCTCCAACAAAAAAATTATCTGGGATGTGCTAAAAGATAATGATATGCTTTACTCAGAGCAGATTGCTTTTAAAGTTACCGGCTCGGTTAATTATGTCGGCGAAATGATATATGTTGAAGGTGGTACTTTCCAAATGGGCTGCACATCTGAGCAAAATAATTGTGGTGATGATGAAAAAGCTCATAGCGTAACATTGAGTAGTTTTTATATTGGAAAATATGAAGTAACTCAAAAACAATGGCGTGATATTATGGAAGCAAATCCAAGCAAATTTAACGATTGCGACAATTGCCCTGTGGAACAGGTAAGCTGGAACGACATACAAGATTTTTTACAGAGACTGAATGCTAAAACAGGAAAAAAATATATTTTACCTACCGAGGCGCAGTGGGAATATGCTGCCCGCGGCGGCAATAAAAGAAAAGGTTATTTATACTCAGGGAGCAACAATATTGATGATGTTGCGTGGTATAGTAGTAATTCCGGCAGTAAAACTCATCCTGTAGGGCAAAAGAAATCTAATGAACTGAATATTTACGACATGACAGGCAATGTGTGGGAATGGTGCAGCGATTGGTATGATGAAAAATACTATAAAAACAGCCCTGCTAATAATCCACAAGGTGTTAATTCAGGTTCGTACCGAGTTTATCGCGGCGGTAGTTGGGACCTCGAAGCGCGGTACTGTCGGGTTGCTATTCGCGACCTCAACTACCCCGACTACCGCTTCAGCATAGGCCTCCGTCTCGCATTCGTCCCGTAGTTCTCATGCAGTTTATTTGTGCCACAATTTGAGCAAAACGAATTTACAAAGTGAAATGAACAAAGAGCGAAACGGAGTGTAGCGAATGTGAATGTAACGAGGTAAATGAGTTATTAATAAATAGGGCGAAGCCCTCAATTTTTTTTAGAAATGCAGATAAGACTTTTTACAATACCAATTTCAGAAACAGGTGCAAGTCTCGAAGAAATGAACAGGTTTTTACGTGGTAATAAAATATTGGAAGTGCAGAATCAGTTCGTGAATAATGAAAATGGTTCTTGTTGGTGCTTTTGCGTAAAATACATTGAGAATATCTATACACCTGCTCAAACAAAAGAAAAAACAGATTACAAGCAAATTCTTGATGCTGCTGCATTTAAGCGATTTTCAAAACTTCGTGAAATACGCAAACAAATTGCATCGGAAGAAGCCATACCTGCTTATGCAATATTCACCGATGAAGAGTTGGCAGGTCTTGCAAAACTTGCAGAACTTTTACCTTCCCAAATGCTTACTGTAAAAGGTATCGGAGATAAAAAGGTTGAAAAATATGCACAAAAAATTATTGAACTAATGGAACAATATAATAAAGATGAAAAGAATAGGATACCTGATTGAAAAAGTTGCAGACCCCGATAATTTGCGTTTGGCATACTGGAAGGCACAAAAAGGGAAAGAAGCAAAACCGGAGATAATTAAATATTTGAGAGAACTTGAAACCAATCTGCAAATAATCAGGAAACAAATTTTATCAGGCTCTATTGAAATTGGCAATTATCGTTTGTTTACAATTTACGACCCAAAAGAAAGACAAATTTGTGCAGCTCCTTTTGCACAAAGAGTTTTGCATCACGCATTGATGAATATTTGTCATCCGTATTTAGAAAAAAAACAAATTTTCGACAGCTATGCCAGTCGTTTATGCAAGGGAACTTATGCAGCCTTGAACCGTGCTGCTTCTTTCACAAATAAATACACTTGGTTTCTAAAACTTGATGTTCGGAAATATTTTGATAATATCAATCATGTAATACTCAAAGAACAATTATCAAACATGTTTAAAGATGAGAGATTATTACAAATATTTTATGCAATAATTGATAGCTATGAAGTTTCAGACGGAAAGGGTTTGCCTATTGGAAATCTCACAAGTCAGTATTTTGCCAATCATTATTTATCGGTTGCCGATCATTTTGTCAAAGAAAAATTAGAAATTCCGGCTTATGTCCGCTATATGGACGATATGGTATTATGGCACAACGATAAAAATACATTACTTGAAAAAGGTAAAATCTTTGAAATGTTTATCAGTAAGGAGTTAGATTTGAAACTAAAACCGTTTTGCTTTAACAGTAATAACGAAAGTCTTCAATTCTTGGGTTATCTTTTGCATAAAAACAAGATTCAATTAGCACAACGAAGTAAAAGAAGATTCATAAATAAGATTACTCTTTTTGAGCATAAGCTAAAAGATGGTTTATTGTCTCAAAAAGAATATCAACAACATGTATTACCCTTGGTATCATTTACGCAATATGCCGAGGCAAGAGGGTTTAGAGAAAAAATAATTTCTCAATTAGGGCAAGTATCGTAGGGTTCGAACCGAGTTAATCGCGGCGGTAGTTGGAACAACGAAGCGCAGAACTGTCGGGTTGCTAATCGCAACAACAACAACCCCGACAACCGCAACAACAACATAGGCCTCCGTCTCGCATTCGTCCCGTAGCTCAAATTGTGGCCGGATAGCTGCTTGTGAACAGATACTTGTCCCGCTCTTTCACCAATGAAAGACAAATAGTGTTGATACAAATGCGGTTAGTAGCGCTGAAATTATTGATTGTTGAAAATCGCATTTGTTTTTTCGTTAATTATCATTATTTTTGTGTAAAAAGTAAACAGACTTAATTTTTTATTTTATGAAAAATCGAATTTTATTTATTTTGCTCATTATTGTTTATTCAGTAACAGAGGTGCAAAGTCAAAAAACTGAAGGAATAAGCTCCACAGGTAAGGTGTTTATAGTCGGTAAAAATACAGATATAAACAAATTCGTTAAAACGTATGTAGAAGAAAAAATCAGTACGTGGCAGAAAAAGGGTGAATATGAAAAAACCGCCGATTACCAATCACGGGTTAATGAACAATTGCGTAGTAAAAAAATTCAGGAATACACCGATGACGCTGTTGTAATACTAAAAAAAGAATATTCGAGAAGCATCAATTGGACTAATTTACAACTCGGCGCTTTTGATGCCGATAACGAAGCTTATTTAATCACTTCACAGGAACTTGGAAATTTTGCATTGCCGGTGTCGGTCGCTTCCGCTCCTTCTCTGAAACAAAACTGGAGCAGTATAAAAATTCTGAACACCGACTTTTATGTTAGCGCTAATAAATTTGTTCTTGCCAAAATTGAGGTTTTTAACCCTATGGATAACAAAAAATTTGTTTATGACAGCAAGCAGGTTACAACATATTCAGCAAATAACATACAATACAATTTTGGTGAAATAAAAGTTGATGTTAAAGATGATAAGGTTGTTAACAATACTAAAATCACCGAAACTAAAACAACAATGGGTAGAGATGTTGTAGATACTGACATCCCGGTTTCGACATTTGCTAAAAATAATACTTACTGTCTAATCATCGGCAATGAAGATTATAGCTCTAACCAAACAGGAATTAATTCTGAGATGAATGTGCAATTTGCTGTAAATGATGCAAAAATATTTAAAGAATATTGTGTTAAAACCTTTGGTATTCCTGAAAAAAATGTAACTCTATTAACAAATGCAACTGGAAGTAAAATGTTACAAAATATAGAACTGATTTCAAAAATTGCAAAAGCAAATAATGGTAATGCAGAATTAATATTTTATTATGCAGGTCATGGTTTACCTGATGAACAAACAAAAGAACCGTATTTAATTCCTGTTGATGTAAGCGGAAACGATTTAAAATATGCAGTTAAACTTATGGACGTATATAAAAAATTGACTGAAAATCCATCAAATAAAGTAACCGTATTTCTTGATGCTTGTTTTAGTGGTGGAGCACGTAATGAAAGTTTGCTTGCACTTCGTAGAGTAAAAATTAAAGCAAAAGAAAATGTTGTTGGTAATAATCTTGTTGTGTTTACTTCAAGTTCAGGTGATGAATCTTCTGCGCCATACAAGGAAAAACAACATGGTATGTTTACTTATTATCTGCTAAAAAAAATACAAGATTCAAAAGGGAATTGTACATATAAAGAATTGGAAGAATATCTAAAAAAAGAAATTTCGGTAAACTCATTAGTAATAAATAAAAAACAACAAACTCCACAAGTGATAGGAAGCCCGGATGTAGAAGAAAAATGGAAAAATTGGAAAATAAAATAACAGGAAAAATAAATTAAAAAAGATATTGTGGAAACAAGCACATTGGCAAACCCGCACAGGCTACCGCTCAACCCAAAGGTTTTCCAAAGAGTTTGTATTTGGATTATGTTAACTGACAAAAGGTTTGTTAGTAAATTGTTCAGTTTCTAACAACGTGTAAGCCACATTTTTGCAGGGATTGATAACGCTAAGGCTTCGCCTATGCGCGTAGGTCTAAGGTGTGTGGCACGTCGCCTACACCCAGCCGTTAGAAAACATGAAGTAAATTTTTAAACCGTTCAAAGTAGCCAGGATGGAAAACCTTTTAAACAGGAATAATTGAAACAAATATGAAATATAAACTGGGTATTGACGTAGGAGGCACATTTACTGATTTCTTCCTGGTGGGCGACGATGGTTTCTCTCTGATTCATAAAACCCTGTCTACTCCTGAAGACTCATCAATCGGCTTTATCACCGGAATACATGAAATTGCTGAAAAATTAGACCTGCCCTTATCCTCATTTATTGAAAAAATCGAAACTATTGTACACGGAACTACTGTCGCTACCAATGCCCTGCTTACCAACAAAGGGGCCAGGACAGCCTTAGTCACCACCGGCGGTTTTCGCGATGCCCTTGAGATGAGAAGGGGAATAAGAGAACAACGATATAATAATCACTACCGGAACATCAGGCCTTTAGTCCCAAGACACCTGAGATTCTGCCTGAGCGAACGCATTGATGCAACCGGTCAGATTATTTCCCCGGTTGACTTTAAAGAACTGGACGACATCATTGACCGTATCAAAAAACTGGAAGTTCAGTCAGTGGCGGTCTGCCTGATGAACTCATACCTGAACAACAAACACGAAAAATTGGTTGTATCGTATTTACGGGAATCTTTGCCCGATCTTTTTATATGTGCCTCCTTTGAGGTTCTGCCTTCCATCCGTTTTTACGAAAGGGTAAGCACCACCTGTATAAATGCCTACATCGGTGTTGTGATAGACAAGTATCTGCAATCGCTCCTGGCAAAACTGAAGGATATCAATTTCGCCGGAAAACTGATGATTATGCAGTCTAACGGAGGAGTTGTTACTCCCGATGTTGCACGCAAATTAGCGGCAGTTACTGTGTTGTCCGGCCCTGCTGCCGCTCCGATAGCCGGGGCCTATTATTCCGAACTGCTTGGCTTTGAAAACTGTATAACCATGGATATGGGGGGAACAAGTTTTGACGCCTCATTAGTGGTGGATGGCCAATGTATTACAAGCACAGATGGCGAAATTGACCGGCACAGGATTGCTCTGCCAACACTGGATATTGTTACCATAGGCGCAGGCGGAGGCAGTATCGGATGGATTGATGAGGGCGGGCTTCTTCAAATGGGGCCGCAGAGTGCAGGAGCATTACCCGGCCCGGTTTCATATATGAGGGGCGGTATCCTGCCTGCCTGTACTGATGCAGACCTGATTCTCGGGTACCTCGATCCTGATTTTTTTGCAGGAGGGAAATACAAACTCGATAAAAATAAAGCCGCTGATATTACAGCGCAAATACTTGGAGAACCCCTTAAACTGAATGCCATCAAAGCCGCTGCAGGAATGTACCGGGTAATCAACATGAATATGGCGCAGGGTGTGCGCCAGGTTTCTGTAGAACGCGGCTATGACCCCAGGGAATTTCTTCTGATTTGCGCGGGCGGCGCCGGGGCTATTCATGCGGGAGAAATTTGCAGGGAACTTGAAATCCCGATGTTTGTCGTACCCGCTGTCGCTTCTATCTTCTGCGCTTCCGGAATGCTATTGGGAGACCTGAAACACGACTATGTCCGTTCCTATATTTCAAAATACTCTGCGATTAACAAAGAACAGTTTCTCGAATTATACAGGGAAATGAAAGAAGAAGCCATACAAACCTTAACCTCCGAAGGAATTGATTCTTCAAAAATCGAATATTCCCCATCCCTCGATCTTCGCTATTCAGGGCAGTTTCACGAAGTGCAACTCGACGTTTCATTTGATGAAATACTTGGATTCAGATTGGACAATATCAAAGATTCATTTCATAAGGAACATAACAGGAAGTACGGTTACGAACTTCGCAATGAAGGCACAGAACTGGAAGTAATCAATATACGGCTCCGGGCTATCGGGATTACCGAAAAACCTAACCAACTCACAGCAAACAGCACAGGGCTGTTATCGGCTAAGGAGGCGTTGAAATGTATGCGCCCGGCATACATTCCGGAAACCGGGGAAATGCAGAAAATTCCTGTATACGACGGCGACCGTATTGCCTCTTATGTAAAAATTACAGGCCCGGCCTTAATAGAACAGGTAAACACCTCTCTTTTCCTTGGTTCAAGTTATGATTGTGAAACCATCGAAGGAGGCACCTTTATAGTTTATAACAGACAGTTGATGCCCAACGGCTATAAAATAAAATCCCGGAAACCTCAAAAGAGATTAAAAAATGGCGGAAATTAAAATAGACACCATATTGCTTTCAATATTTCAGAGGGCTTTTAAGTCCATTACCGATGAAATGAGCATTTCTCTGACCAAAACCACCCGTTCCCCTATTCTTTGCGAAGCCAAAGACTTTGTTACAGGCCTCTATGATGCCGAAGGCAATATGCTGGAGCAGACAGAGAATCTTCCTATTCTCAGTTTCTCGCTCGGCCCGGTTTGCAAAGTGATCATCAAGCAGTACGGCGACCAGATTTTCCAGGGAGATGTAATCATTCATAACGATGTTTTCAGCATGGGGAACCAGAACAACGATGTGGCTATTTTTAAACCCATCTTTGTGGATGGAAAACTTATGGGATGGTCTGCGGCAAAAGGGCATCAGGCAGATATCGGGGGCGCCGTGCAGGGAGGCTATAATCCCAACGCTACAGAGGTGTGGCAGGAAGCGCTCAGGATTCCGGCGGTAAAAATCTACGAAAAAGGCGTACTCAGGCAGGATGTCTGGAACCTCATTTTTGCCAACATCCGCTTAACGATGGTATCGGAAGATATCAAGGCGCAGATTGGCGCCTGCAGCTTAGGTGAAAGACGGTTGACCAAGTTTATTACAAAATATGGAATAGCGTGTTTTGAAGCACATAAAAAGGAACTGTTCCTGAGTACCGAAAAAATGATGCGCGCCGAAATTGCCAAAGTTCCCAATGGAATTTACGAAGGCGGCAGCAAAGTGTATTACGACGGGAAACACCCGGGTTCAGTGTTTGATATTAAAAGTAAAATTACGGTTAACGACGAAAACATAATTTTTGATTTTTCAAACACATCCCCCCAGACCAATGGTTTTGTCAATGGCGCCTTTACATCTTCCTGTTCTGCCATAACACTTACTTTCCTGCAGATGGTCAATCCGCATATTCCGCATAACGAAGGGATGATCAAACCGCTAGTTTATATAATACCTGAAGGCAGCATTTTAAATGCTTCCTATCCTAAAGCCACCACATTCGGAAATCATCTTTGCCCGCAGATTGCCGATTCTATTTTCAAGGCGCTGGGCCCTGCCATGCCCGACAGGGTTACGGCCGGCTGGAACCACCTGCTGTGTTCTCTTTTTACCGGGAAGCATCCTGTAAAAGGTGAAAAATATGTTGATATCTGTTTTATGGGATTAAAAGGCGGTTCAGGCGCGCTGATGGGCGATGACGGATACGATCATATTGGCATGATTGATGCTTCGGGCGGACTGCTGGACCAGGATTATGAAATGTATGAGCAGCAAACGCCTCATCATATTATACACCACGAATACCTTACTGATTCGGGCGGTGTAGGAACCTGGCGCGGCGGACTGGGAGTGGAAACCATTATTAAACTTGGAGGGGAAAACACCACTATGGTAGTTTTCGGCGATGGCGATGTGGAAAAAAATTACGGCCTGTTCGGTGGGAAAGGCAGCGTGCTTAACAGCATTGAACTGACTTATCCGGATGGAAAAAAATATAAAGCCCTCAGCAAAGACCTGATAGACGGGATACCTGAAGGAACCATTTACAGACAGGTTGCAGGAGGAGGAGGAGGATATGGTAATCCAAAAGAAAGAGATCATGCCAATGTTCAGGATGATGTCCGGAATGAAAAAGTTTCTGAAAAACAGGCTTTTCAGGAATATGGCGTTGCTTTTAAACAGGGAAGTTTTGAAATAGACACAAACCAAACTGTAATGTTAAGAAGCAAATAAAAAATGATTAATTACGATTCTGTTTTAAAAAAAATATGTTCTGTTTTCAACGAAGACAGATATAGAAACAATAAAGGTCAAAGAGTTTCTTACTTTGAATATTGTCTGCTGAGAGATTTTGAGCGGGAACACAAAGGCGATGAAGATATTGTAGTTACTCCTATTCTTCTTGAGTTGTTGAAAATTTTTGAGTACAAGTCAGGAGTTAATATTCTTCAACAGGTTATCAAAGATGGGGATAAACCTGATTTCAGAACATTGGAAACGAATAAATTTATTTTAGATGCAAAATCCACAGGTATTGATATTGTTACCAGACGTGATGATAAGTCCGCAGTATATCAAATAAAGCGCTATCTTGAATCTTTCAAAGGATACGAATACGGAATCCTTTTTAACCTGCTTCGCTTTGAATTTTTTGAACGACAAAATGAAAAGGATTTGATTAAAGTAAAACACCTTGAAGAACGCTCAATTAATCTAATTGAATTAGTAAAAGATTTTTCTGAAAATAAAGCGGAAGGGACTAAGAACTTTGAAAATTTTAAATGGTTTTATGATAATTTCAGGTTTGAAAAAATAAAACCCGAAGAATATATTGAGCTAATCAAAAACAGGCAAAAGGAAGACCTTATAATTCCTGACAAAAAGTTTCTTAAAGTACTTGTTTATGGATTCGTTGTTAAGATACAGAATAATATCCGCAGGCAAGTTTTGCCATTAGTAAAGGACATGGATCATCATATTCAGATGAAATGTGAATTGAATAAGATAATCCGGGAAATTAATCTGAGTGAAGAAGATGATAAATATGCAATAGCTGCGGAAGAATTAATAAAACAAATAAGCTATGTTATTTTACTGCGGTTTATTTTAATTAGGATTTTTGAAGACAATGAACTTATTCCTAAAAACCTGTATAACGGAGGTTTTAAAAAGAAACTTGAGCCTCCCTTTAGTATGACTTTGCAAGATGTTTTATTTGATGCGAATGTAAAAGCCATAAAATTTTTCTCCTACTTTGAAGATAAGTTCCCATACAATTTTCAGATAACCAAAGATGATAACCTGCTTATCGGATTTTTGTTTGAATTATCAAAAATCAATTTTGCCGAAATAAATTTTGATTTGATTGGCGACTTATACGAACATTATCTTAACGAAGATGAACGGAAAGAAAAGGGGCAATTCTATACTCCGCATTATATTGTAGAATTTATACTGAACCGCGTTGGATTTTTCGGGACCATTAAAGGTCAACTAAATAATAAAACCTTGCTTGACCCTGCATGCGGTTCGGGAAGTTTTCTTGTTGAAGCTGCCATTCGTCTTCGCAATGCAGGGCTTAACTGTGAAGCAGAAGCAAAACGAAATATTATTGATAATTTACATGGGTCAGAACTAACCACATTTGCAAGCCGTCTTGCCGAACTCAATTTAATTATTCAGATATTATCTCTTGTAAAACGGATAGAAAATGAAGAGGAAAAGCAGACTCAATCATTCAGGATTTGTACAGCCGATTCTTTACTTAGAATATTTAATTATGAAGAAATTCCCGGAACTGGCGATGTTCCTTTTTATTCTTCTGAATTAACCTCAATGTTTGTACTCAACTTAATAGCAAATAAAAACGATTTCGATTTTGTGGTGGGAAATCCACCTTATGTTGGTGAAAAAGGACACAAGGAAATGTTTCGGCCCTTGCAAGGCCATCCTTATTGGAAAAATTATTATCAGGGTAAAAGCGACTACCTTTATTATTTTATTATCCTTGGATTAAGCAAACTGTCTGAAGGTGGTAAATTAGGATTTATTACCACACAATACTGGCTTACTGCAGACGGCGCTGGTACGCTTAGAAAATATATCCTGGAACATGCCAAAATTGTTGAAATTATAGATTTTAAAGGGATCAAACTTTTTCCCGAAGCAAAGGGACAGGAGAATATTGTTTTTATACTTGAAAAATGCAGCATAGAATCTGAACGTGCTAACCAAAAGATAAAAATTATTCAGTTCAAAAATGACTGGGTAAACTCCGATCAAAAATATATTGACTCTCAAAATAAAGTCATTACCAATTACGACCGTTGGATTGAATTACTTACCAACCCAAAGCAATTTGAAATTTTTGCCGATCCTGAAAAAACAAATTTTGCATTAGGAAAAGATACCAGAGAAAGCATTGCTGATGTGTATTACAGTGGAATAATACAGGGTGAATTGGACGAACATGCATGGTATATTTATTCGCGCGAAAAAGCTGTAAAACTTGATGGGAATTTTGTTTTTCTTACAGATCTGTTCAATGTGAACCAGGGCATCGTTTCAGGGGCTGATAAAGTAACTGCTGAAAACATAAAAAAAATTCCTTCGACAGAACAACAGGAATACGGAATAAAACCCGGTGACCCGATTTTCATCTTTGACAAACAACAATTAGATGCCTTACAACTTTCTGATGATGAAATGAAATTTGTAAAACCTTTTTATAAAAATTCCGATATTCATCGCGGATTTGTTGATCTTAATGAAATGCAATATGTATTTTATGTTAATATTTGTAAAGATGAAAAGGAAATAAAGAATATAAAAGATTATCTAAAAAAATATAGAGGTATTTTAGATCCTCGCAGAGAGGTTGAAAACGAAAGGATTCGCTGGTTTGATCTTTGGTGGCCAAGAGAACATGGTATTTTTGAAAGCGAAAAATTAGTAACTTCCCGCAGGGCAAAAGAAAATACGTTTGCTTATGAAAATAAGAAAACCTACCCTCAATCGGATATTACTCTGATTACACCTAAAAAAGGCACAAAAGAGAACCTGAAATATCTTTTAGCGCTTCTTAATTCTGATTTTCTGAATGACTGGTATGGAAAAAACACCAAGATGAAAGGTAACATGCGCGAATATTATTTTACGCCATTATCAAAAGTCCCCATTCGCAAAATTGATTTCAATATTGATGTTGAATCTAAAATACATACCATTCTGGGGGGCATTTACTCCAGTGTTCAACCAGGTGATAAAGAATTTCATTTCGATCAAATCACACAAACCTACATTAAACAAAAAGGCTTAACAGATTTATATATCTCATTGAAAAACGAATTATATGAGCTGAAAAAAATTGGATTTGAATTTGATCCTGAATCAGAAATTACTGAGGTATCAAACATTAAAATAAATCTTTTCGCACTGGCAGATTTTCTAGCAGAAAAAAACATCGCAGAAATAAATTATATAAGAGATGTGATGTTGTTTTATCCTTCGTTAATAAAGGATCTTACACTTTACGGTTTTAATTCTTCAGAAAAAGCAGAAATAAAATTATTGTTTGAAAAATGCACTTACTTTATTAAAACAACTACCCGGGATTTTATTATTAAAGATGTTAAATCAGACCGGTTGAATTCGTTATTTAAAGATTCGGGAGGCTTTGATGTTTATGGTTTTAAAGATTCATTTGATTTAGTAACAAATGATAACCATCTAATTGAAGTTGATTGCAAAACTTCAAAAGATGCCGCTTATTTAGTTGAATTGATTAAAATTCATTTGAAAAAATCTAAATTACTTTCTTATGAAACATTGATGACATTTCCAATAAAGAATGAGGCAATGGAAAAATTTATTCAACAGAAACAATCATTTATTTTTCAATCGCTTTCTCCTTTAAATGAAAAATTGATGAAACGACTGGATGAATTATTTTCCGGCAGAGAAACAGGAAACATGAATAAAATCAATAACATTCACTGCATACAATATTTAATGAACAAGTATGTTGATTTTTTATATAAAGTGTAACTGCCCGGCGACAATATTTTATCTTTGGATTGTAAAATAATAAATATGAATATCATTGTATTAATTAAACAGGTTCCTGATACTACTGAGGTTAAGGTTGACAATAAAACGGGTAATTTAATCAGGAAAGGCATTCCGACAATTATCAATCCTTACGATATACATGCTCTTGAGGAAGGGCTAAGGTTAAAAGAAAAATTCGGGGGAAGTGTTACTGCGGTTTCAATGGGGCCGCCTCAAACAATTGACGCCTTGCAGGAAGCTGTTTCAATGGGAATTGATACATGTATTCTTCTTACTGATGAAGCATTTGCCGGAGCTGATACCCTGGCCACAGCATATACTCTCGGAAAAAGTATTGAAAAGATAGGAAAATTCGATATTATTATTTGCGGTTACCAGGCAATTGATGGCGATACGGCTCAGGTTGGCCCTCAGGTCGCCGAATATCTTGATATTCCCCAGATTACTTGTGCACGAAATATTAAAGTTAATGGAAATAAATTAGTAGCTGAAAGAGTTATTGAAGACGGATACGAAAAAATAGAATGTGGTCTGCCTGCCCTGATAACTGTGGTAAAAGAGATTAATAAACCAAGATACCCGACAATAGATAAAATTATGTATGCCTGTGGAAAAGAAGCGGATATTAAAATCTGGAATGCAGGTGATATTGGCGCGATGGCAGATAAGACCGGTCTTAGTGGGTCGCCAACAAATGTTAAACAGGTTTTTACGCCTGAACAAAAGAAAAAATGCGAAATGCTTACAGGTACCCATGATTCAATTGCCATGCAATTATTAGATAGATTGAGAGGGAAAAAATTAATTAAAAATTGATGTTACGCAAAAGACAAAATAAGACCCAAGACCAAAGTCTAAAATTCCAAATTCCAAAAATATAATGGAAAATAATAAGTATAGAGATTTATGCGAAAGATTATTGCAGTTTGCGGTAGATGTTATTTTATATCTTCGAACTGTTAAAAATACGGTGGAAACCATAGATACGAAACGACAACTTATCAAAGCGTCAACATCAAGCGGAGCAAATTACGAAGAATCGCAGGGTTCTCCAACAATGCCTGATGTCAAAACAAAAATCGGCATATCGCTGAAAGAAATGCGTGAATAGAATTATTTCCTGCGAATATATAACAAATTAAAACTTGGAGATGGTGAGCAAAGCGCATATTTGGTAAATGAATCAACAGAATTAAAACGAATACTCGCTTCTATCTTGAATAAACTTCCGTTTTTCATTTTCTTTACTTGGAATTTGGGTCTTGAGATTTGGAATTTGGGTCTTTTTTCAATAAGAATTTTTTTAAGTAATATAAGTTAAAAAATTAACTTATGAAAGTCTGGATTGATATAGACAAATGTACAGGATGCGGACTATGTATAGATTCATGTCCTTATAATGCTATCGGGATTGTCAATGATGTTGCTGCCATTAACGAAAGATGCACTATGTGCGGTGCATGTCTTGATTCATGTAATCAAGGGGCTATTTTATCCGATGCTGAAGAAGCCGTAAAAGTTGATTTGAGCGGATACAAAGGAGTATGGGTTTTTGCAGAGCAAAGAGAAGGTCTGCTGAATAAGGGCTCTCTGGAACTTCTGAGTTGCGGACATGAACTTGGAAAAGTATTGGGAGAGGAAGTGTGCGTTATTCTATTAGGAGATAATGTCTCGGGTTTTGTAAACGAACTCACAACTTATGGCGCACAGAAAATATACATTGCCGAGGATGAAAAACTTAAAACCTATCAAACTAATGCATACGCAAATACTATTTCAGATATAATTTCACAATATAAACCAAGCATTGTATTATATAGCGCTACTCAAACAGGCAGGGATTTAGCGCCCCGGATTGCCCGGCGACTTGGAGCAGGTCTTACGGCTGATTGTACAAAACTTGCAATTGATGAGAAAGAAGGACATTTATTGCAAACCAGACCTGCATTCGGAGGAAATATTATGGCAACAATAATTTCTCCTGTAACAAGACCTCAGATGGCTACAGTACGTCCGGGAGTTATGAAATTAGTAAAGCATGATAATATTCAAAAGGCAGAAATTATAAAGTGTAAGGTTGAACTTGATCATAAAAATATAAAAACAAAAATCCTTACTGTAATAAAAGAGAAACACAGATATTCAAATATACAGGAAGCAAAGGTTATTATAAGCGGAGGCAGAGGAATAAAATCCGAGAAAGGCGTTAAATTGCTTGAAACATTGGCAGAAACAATTGGCGGCGAAATAGCCGGTACACGGGTTGCTGTGGAAAAAGGATGGATTCCACTGGATAGACAGGTTGGTCAAACAGGCCATTCGGTGAGCTCTGATTTGTACATTGCCTGCGGCATTTCAGGGTCAATCCAGCATCGGGCCGGTATACAGAACTCAAAAATTATCATAGCAATTAATACAGACCCTGATGCACCAATATTCAGTATCGCTGATTATGGAATTGTCGGAGACCTGTTCGAGATTGTGCCTGCATTGATAAAAGCATTAAAGGAAGAACGGTAAATTTCGAAAGTTAGAATAATAGCATATAAAGATAAATTATTAGGCTTTGAGCCAGGTTAGAATTAAAAGAGAATAAAATGAAACCCGAAGAGCTGCTCAGAAAAACAATATCGCGTTTTGTAGATAATGAACTTATACCTGCTGCAAGGGAAATAGATGAAAAAGATGAATTCCCATGGGATATGTTCAGAAAGATTGGGGCATTAGGCGCCTATGGCTTAAGATATCCCAAGGAATATGGCGGAGCAAATGCAAATAATACTATGTTCTGCATTATGTGCGAAGAATTGGCAAGGGGAAGCATGGCAGTGGCTGCTACCACGGCCATGCAATGTCTCATGGGTACGAATTTCATCTTCAGGTATGGTACGGATGAACACAAAGAGAAGTTTCTTATTCCTGCTATTAAAGGAGAAAAGGTTGTTGCATTTGCATTAACCGAACCTGAGGCAGGAACAGATCTTTTTGGCGGTGTTCGTACAACTGCTCAAAAGGTCGGAGACGGATATGTTTTAAATGGTATGAAAACATGGATTACCAATGCACCCTATGCTGATTGCTTTACTGTATTGTGCCAGACAGATAAAACCAAAGGGGCAAAAGGATTGAACTTTTTTTTAGTGGAAAAAGGAACTCCCGGACTCTCAATAAGTCCCAGGTTCAGCAAGCTGGGCACACATGGTACGGATATTTCTGAACTTGCTTTTGAGAATTGCCATATACCTTCTGAAAATCAACTTGGAGCGGAAGGCAGGGGAATAAGTAATTTATCTTCTGTTCTTGCAGAAATACGGACAATGACCGCAGCGCTATCTCTGGGTCTCGCAAGAGCAGCCTTTGATGCATCCGTTCAATATGCAAAAGAAAGAGTTCAATTTGGCAAGCCAATAGGAAAGTTCCAGGCAATACAGATGAAAATTGGAACCATGGCAACCGAAATTGAAGCATCGAAACATTTGCTGTATCACACTACCAAACTATTAGATGAAGGCAAACAATGTATGAAAGAAGCCTCTATGGCTAAATACTTCATTTCTGAGGTAGCATGTCGTGCAGCCGACGAAGCCACCAGAATATTCGGGGCTTATGCATATTCGATGGAGTATCCTGTACAGCGTTTTTACAGGGATACCAGATTTCTATTATATGGGGGAGGAACATCAGAAATTTTACAGACAATTATTGCAAAAGAGTTTGGATTATAATTCTTTAACCTATGAATACAAACAAAATAAAAATCCTGCTTGCCAAACCAGGCCTCGACGGCCACGATGTGGGAGTAAAAGTGCTTGCCCATGCATTAAAAGACGCCGGGTTCGATGTAGTCTATACCGGGTTGCGGAAATCGTCCGAAGAAATTGTTAAAATGGCTATTGAAAATAAGGTTGATGTCATCGGGCTTTCCATTCTGTCAGGGACTCATAAAATTATCAGCCAAAGAATAAAAGAGGTGATGAACAGGAACAATCTGAACATCCCCTGGGTGGTAGGAGGAAATATCCCTGCGCAGGATGTTGAACTACTAATGAAAATTGGGCCTACAGCTGTTTTTGCTACAGGTACAAAAGTGGATGAAGTGGTGGATTTTTTTAAACAGATGAAAGAAAAATCCATCAGGTAATTGCAAAAACTTATAAAAAAAATCAATTGAGTATGTAACAAATCCACAATCCAAAGCTTGCCAAAGAACTGCAATTTTGCCGAACTTTAAATATTAGTTTGTTTATGGCTGATGTACACGATAAATTAACAAGAAGTTACAATATGAGCCAGATAAGGAGTAAAAATACAAAACCTGAAATTTTGGTTAGAAAATTTTTATTTGCAAAAGGATTACGTTTCAGATTATATGATTCTAAATTACCCGGAAAACCAGATATAGTTCTGCCAAAATATAAAACAGTAATCTTTATACATGGTTGTTTCTGGCATGGACATGAAAACTGTAAATATTTTATACTGCTTATCCGCTTTGATAAAGTACTTTACTATTGAGTTGCTGATTTTTCAAGGGTTTATGAAGGTTTATCAAATTATTATTCAAAATGTTCATGAAAGCCTGTTGGTTTCTACGTTATTTAAAACATTTACTTG
>JACRAL010000111.1 GCA_016213435.1 Bacteroidota bacterium | reverse complement strand
CACTCACAAATAAAATTGCAATCAATCTGTTAAACCAAGAAATAGAATCCAAACTCTCAATGACCCATAAAAAACTAAGAGCCAACTACGATACTGCATACTTGAAAACACTATTAAATTATAATGCGTAAAACCTGATAAGCTCTACACGTTGCGAGAATCGAAATATAAACCACTCACCAACTCCCCTCTCTTTGGGGAGAGGGGCTGGGGGTGAGGTAAAAAAGTCCTGAGAGTTAAGTATCAGGCAACGTGTAAGATGGCAAACAAACCGAAAACAATCACCAAACACATTATTGGTGTATTGAAAAATCCGCGAGCAGTAAGCGACAAGATCGTGAAAGCGCAATTCGTTCAGAAGTCGCTCACAGGCAATGTAAATTTTCCGGTGCCTTATCCCGCAAACGTGGTATCGCTTGCGCAGTTAGGCACGGATATTACTGCGCTGGTTGCAGCCGAAACAGCAGCAAAAAGCAAAGCTGTCGGCACTGTTGATGCGCGCAATGCGGCATTAATCATTGTGCTGAGCGATCTGCGCAGCATCCTGCAAATGGTGCAGGCAGCAGCAGATAAAGCGCCTGCCAATGCCGAAACAATTATCATAGGGGCAGGATACGATGTGAAAAGATCAAATCCGCACGGCAAACAGCAAAATACCGCGAGCGATGGCAATGAAGAAGGAACAGTGCTGCTCACAGCCGAAGGCACAGGCCCTCATGAATGGAGAATGAGTACAGACCAGGCTGCATGGACTGCTTTGCCTTCGAGCAGGACTGCCAAAACCAAAGTGAGCGGTCTAACAGTTGGCGTTAAATATTTCTTTCAAAACCGCCAATTGCTTACCAAAGGCGACAAGAGCGATTGGAGCCAAAGCGTTGCAATAAGGGTAAGGTAAGAGAGAGGCAAGACAAACAATAAGAAATGGGTAGGGGCTTATAAGAGTTCTTATCCATTTCTTTTTTTATTTAATCCTGCCTGTTCTTTCCAAGCAATTTTATTAAAAGATGCTACACTACTGGACATTTTTGGCTGTTAGCTCCCCTCCTGAAAAGGAGGGGTGTCCACAGGACGGGGTGGCTGAAATCCCCCTCCCCTTCGGGCGAGCTACGCTCCCAACCTGCGGTTGTCCATTTGCAAGGGGGAGAGCTAATACAACACCCAATTTGTCATTATTCATTTGTGTTTTGTCCAGTAGTGTAAAAAGATGCAGCTTGTACTTAAAGATATCTTTTGCTTTTGTCAATTGTAAGCGTTCCGCTGCTGAGGGTGTAAGCACTTTTGACAAGAGATGTTCGTCTTTCATCAAGGGAAGCTGTTCCCTCATTAAGAGTGTAAGCACTTTTATCAAGAGATGTCAATCCCTCATCAAGGGAAGGTGTTCCGCTGATAAGAGTATAAGCACTCTTGACAAGAGATGTCAATCCCTCATCAAAAGAAGGTGTTCCGCTGATAAGAGTGTAAGCGCTTTTATCAAGAGATGTCAATCCCTCATCAAGGGAAGGTGTTCTCTAAAAAAAAGCGTACGCACTTGTGGGGAAATTTTTTTTTGAATGAAGCGCATTTGAACCATTGAATAACGAAGTGGGAAGTATTTCTTCACTATTCTAAATTCTATTGTTCAAATGTTCTATGGTACGCTGTGAAATTATTTCATCAGCCGCACTTGCTGTGCCCGCAGCTTTTGCATTTCAGGCATCCTTCCTCATAAATTAATCCTTCGGGATCTCCGCAATCAGAACATTTTTTGTCTGCGGCTTGTGTTCCATCGGGGATAAATTTTTTCAGTGCCCGTATAACGCCATTCTTCCAGGTGTTAATGTTATCGCTGATAAAGTGAAGGTTTTCGATCAGGTTCACTACATGCGGCAGAGGCATTCCATGGCGCAATACTCCTGAAATGAGTTTTGCATAGTTCCAGAACTCTTTATTAAATGCACGCGACAATCCTTCAAAAGTGCCTTTGTATCCTTCCTGATCCATGAACTGGAAATCGTATCTTTTCTTTCCGTCTTCGGTTGTGTTTTTTATTACCCAGCCCTTTTCTACCGATGGAGGAATATAAAATGAATCTGCTTTTCCTGTAAAAACTTCATAAGGTCTTCCGTGCAATATGCCGACCACAGCAATCCATTTGTCGTTCTGATTATTGAAACGGATTACATCTGCTTCAAGCGACTTAGGTCGTTTTGGAGGACGTGTTTCAATAATCGTATCCGATTTTTTACTCTTCTTCTTGTCGTCATTAGCTACTAGCACACCGCTTCTGGATCCATCGCGGTAAACGGTAATTCCTTTCAGTCCTTTCTTCCATGCTTCCAGATAAATGTCTCCCACTTTTTCCACTTTAACATCCGATGCAAGATTAATGGTAGAAGAAATGGAGTGTGTGGTATATTTTTGTACTACGGCTTGCAGTTCTACTCTCTTCTTCCAATCGATCTCAGAAGCAGTTGAACCGCTGTAAGGACTTTTTGTGATGTCGGTTTCACCGGTAGCATCCATCCACATTTTTACTTTCGGATGATATACAATAAATTCCTGCCAGGAATCTCCCATGGGATCAACAAAATCAACGCGTGCATTTTTATCGTGCACATTTACTTTTCTTCTTCTCTTGTAAGAGAGCATAAATACGGGCTCTATTCCTGAAGAAGTTTGAGTAAGCATGCTTAAAGTTCCTGTAGGTGCAACCGTGCTGATAGAAATATTTCTTCTTCCCACTTTCATCATGCGGTTATACACATCGGGCAGTTCTTTCTCAAGCATCTGAACAAATTCAGAAGTGTTTTCATATTTGGCATCAAATGCTTCAAACTTTCCGCGCTCAACAGCCATGTCGATGCTGCTGTCAAATTCGGCTTCGCATTTTGACCGCATGATCTTTTCTACTTCAGTAATTGCTTCAGGAGAATCAAACTGATATCCAAGTGCCGCAAGAGTATCGCCAAGTGCTGTAAATCCAAGTCCGGTCCTTCTGCCTTTTTTTCCGGCATTATAAAGGAGTTTCCATGTTTCTACTTCTACCTGCTTGATATAATCGGGTTCCGTATCGCTTGCAACTTTTCCGAGGATGCGTTCAATGGCTTCTAATTCAAGATCAACCAGGTCATCCATCAATCGCTGCGCTTCATAAGTTGTTTCGTAAAATTTAGTGTAATCAAACTTTGCATTTTTAGTAAACGGATTTTCAATAAAGCTGAAAAGATTGATCGCAATCAGTCGGCAGCTGTCACCACCCTGCATGGCAATTTCAGAGCAAGGATTGGTAGATACATTCTTGAATCCGGGATAAACCGAAGATGTAGAATAATGATGCTGCCTGTCCCAAAAAATAATTCCCGGCTCGGCAGTGTTATGAGCGCATTTGATAATGGTGTTCCAAAGTCCGCGGGCTTTAACTGTTTTTGAAAACTTTGGTTCTTCTGAATCAATGGGCCAGCGCAACGTATAGTCTGTATCATTTGCAACCGCAGTCATGAACTCATCCGAAATTCGGACAGAAATATTTGCTCCCGTAACTTTAGATAAATCTTGTTTTACAGTAATAAACTGCTCCACATCCGGATGGGCAATATCGATAGTGATCATCAGTGCGCCTCTTCTTCCATTCTGAGCCACTTCACGCGTTGTGTTTGAAAAGCGTTCCATGAATGAAACGGCTCCTGTTGTTGTTCCTGCGGAATTTGATACGTGCGATCCGGCAGGACGAAGCGTGGAAAGATCCACACCCACACCGCATCTTCTTTTGAAGAGCTGTGCCATTTGCTGATCGGTGTAAAAAATTCCTCCATACGAATCAAGAATTTCCGGCAGAACAATGCAGTTAGAAAGAGAAGCAATTACATTTTTATTTCCGAGCGAGG
Organism: Bacteroidota bacterium; assembly: GCA_016213435.1. GTDB lineage: Bacteria > Bacteroidota > Bacteroidia > Palsa-948 > Palsa-948 > Palsa-948. The sequence continues at coordinate 10,000 of JACRAL010000111.1, read as the reverse complement.
ACATAACGCTTCCCTGCGGAACAATGTATTTAAAGTCTTTAAACAGTTCAAATATTTTTTCTTCGTCAAGGTGCGCGCGCTTCTGTCCGTATTTTGAAAGGTTTGCGCTGTTGCCGTTCAGTTTTGATTTCTGCTGATATTCCTTTTCTTTTCTGGCAAATTCTTTTGCCATGCGCAGGTGCATCTCTTCGGGAGTAAATTCAATGAAATTCCCTTCCTTATCTTTCATGGCATACTTGTTCAGCCAGGTGGAGGCAGCCAGATCATCGCCATGAAAATAGGCAGTACACGTTTCAAGTATTTCCTGATACGTGGGTGTTTGCTCGGTTTGTTTCAGGGCTGTTTTACGTGCCTCAAGGAAAGATTTTTGTTTTTTGCTGGCCACTTCTTCAGTTATCATTTTAATTAAAGTTTCGGAATTTATTTTTTATGTTTGGAAAGTCAGGATGCAAATTAAAGACAGAATAATTTATCGCAACATTTTAATTTTAAACTTTTAAACTAACTTTTCAACAATTTTATTTTTTCCTTTATTAAATATGATTCTTTGCATACTTGTTTATCTTAAAATAAAATGCATGCTTTATAATTAATTATATTTTAAAGAAAGAGTGGGTGAAACCGATGCAAGGACTTTTAAGAGTTTTAAATTAAATAAATGCTTTTGAATTAAAATACTGAATTATAAAACAAAACTATAACAAAATAATGACTATAAATATTTTTTTTAAGGAAGTTTTAAAAAGTTTTAAGCTTCGTCAGTTTATATGAGAAAAGTTTAAACATTTTTCATCCGGATGAATTCTATTATGTGTATTAATAGAACTGATTTCTTTAACTGCATGATACTGAATATTCTATTTCATGCGTTATCGTACTCGTTTAAAAAAATCTGTGTACTCTTGCAAGAATAATCACACTAAGACATGTCCATCTTTAATATAAGAGTGTATGCGTTACTCCTTAATAAGGAAAGCAACGAAGTGTTGATAACGGATGAATTCCGGTTCGGGAAAGAGATGACTAAATTTCCCGGAGGAGGATTGATCTGGGGCGAGGGAACCATAGACTGCCTGAAAAGAGAATGCCGCGAAGAAATGGGATGTGAAATAGAAGTGATCAAGCATTTTTACACAACAGATTTTTTTCAACCCGCTGAGTTCCATGTCAATAACCAGCTAATCAGCATATATTATATTATAAAGAATACTTCTCCTTTAACTGTTACTATTTCAAAAAAGAAAAATGATTTTACAAAGCAGGAAGGCGCACAATCCTTCCGATGGATTTCCATTTCTGAAATAACCGGGCAGGAATTTACTTTTCCTATTGACAGGAAGGTGGCGCTTATACTTCACGATGGCAAATGATATTTGTAGAAAATATCTTAGGTTTGCGCATGAAAAGAGAAGAAGTGTTTGAGATCATGAATAAGTAGAACTTATTTATTTCGTTCCGCAAACTCCTTCTCCAACAATTTCGGTTTCTGAATAGTATTTCTCAGCCAAGCTAAACGAATTTCGGTTTCATTTTAGAATTTTTTTGTGTTCTCTGCGGGCCGTTTCTTTGAGTCCTTTGTGGTGAATGGCTGTTTAAAAGACAGAAACCACAAAGGACACAAAGAGAAATACACACAAAGGGCGCAAAGAAAATTCAAGATTACTTGTTCTTTTCCAAAAACTCCTTCTCCAGCAATTCCGGTTTCTGAATAGTATTTCTCAGCCATTGCAAACGTATTTCAGTTTCTTCTTCTTCGCTTAGTTTCCAATCGATCTTGGATTTTTTCAGGCGAGAAGAGAGCGTAAAAAGAGAAATCGCAGCCGAAACAGAAATATTCAAACTCTCGGTAAATCCCACCATCGGAATTTTTACAAACGCATCTGCTTGTTCAAACGCAACCGGAGTAGCTCCGCGCATTTCCGTTCCAAAGAACAACGCAGTTTTCTTTGTGATGTCGAGTTCTTCAATCGAGCAATCGTTCTTGTGCGGAGAGGTAACCACAATTTTATATCCATTCTTTTTTAACGCAGCGATGCTGTCCGCTGTATTTTCTTCTTTGGAATTATATTTATGAATGGTGAGCCATTTCAGAGAGCCAAGCTCCACATCCGGATTGGCTTCAAACTTGTTTTTATTTTCGATCACATGCACGTCCTGAATCCCAAAACAATCGCAGGAACGCAAAACCGCTGCGGCATTGTGCGGCTGGTAAATATCTTCGAGCACCACGGTGAGATGACGTGTGCGGTGCTGGAGCACTTCATCAAAACGTTTCAAGCGATTTGCTGTAACAAATCCTGAGAGGTAGTTTACTAATTCTTTACTCATTGATTGAACTTAGCCAGTCCGTTCGACACAGCCGCAATGTTGCACATCTTGTAAAGCAGCCTCGCGCCAACGTTTCCGTTCCACTCGTCTTTGCCAGGGGCCACTTCATTCAGATCAAAGCCGATGATCTTTTTTCCGGAACGTGCCACCATTTCCATGAGGAACACCGCTTCACCAAATTCCAATCCTCCGGGAACAGGAGTTCCTGTGTTCGGACAAAGTTTCGGATCGAGCCCGTCAATATCAAAACTGATGTAAACATGCTTTGGCAGTTCCTTTACAATATCATCGCAAATAGCAACCCAACTTCGGCTGGCATACATCTGCTCTTTTATCTGAAAATCAAAAAATGTTTTCACTCTTCCTTTTGATGCATTGATGAGGCTATTCTCTTCCTCGCACCAGTCGCGTATTCCAACCTGCACCAGTTTTTTCACTTGCGGAATTTTAAGTGCATTGTACATAATGGAAGCATGAGAATATTGAAATCCTTCATATGCCTTCCGCAGATCGCAGTGTGCATCAAATTGCAGAATTCCAAATCCATCAGGGTGTTTTTCAGCCAGTGCTTCCATAAAACCAAGCGGAGTACTATGATCACCACCGACAAGGGCAACTAATTTATTTTTATCCAAAAAAAATTTTGCCGAGGTTTTTACCCATGATTTCAATTCCACACATCCCGCATCCACCTCTTTTCTGATTTTTTTCATCCGTGCCGCTTCCTCCCAAATTCCACTTTCAAGGTATCGTATGTATTTAACTGCTTCCTTTCTCAGCTTGGAATTCTTCTTTTTGATCTCGCCTGAAATCTTTTCCATTGCCACACCTATCTTCCAGGAATCTTTCACCTGAGGATCGAACAGATCAACCTGAGAAGAAGCGTTATAGATCGCCTGCGGGCCTTTGGATGCACCATCCTTATACGAAACTGTTACATCCCATGGAACCGGCAGTAAAACAAGTTCTGCTTCATTGGTTGTGAAAGGAAGACCGAAGATATTTGCTTCTCCCGAAGCAACGCTGTTGGGATCGAATGATTTGATTTTGCTTTGTTTGCTCATATTTATAAATTTACCTTCCAGTTTTCAAAAGAAAAGCCACGAAGAAATTCCACAACATTCATTTTTTTTCTTCCCGCCAATTGCAGATCCAAAAGCTGAATAAATCCATGCTTCACTGCAACTTTAGCAAAAGTTTTTCCGTCTGATAAAACCGTTCCGAAAACAATCTGATGTTCTGATATTTCTCTTAAAGTTCTAAAAACCTTGAGTGACAAAACCTCGTTTTCCTTTTTTACTTCCGTCCAAGCAGTCGGGTAAGGACTCAGCCCGCGAACAAAATTATGCACCTCATCTACAGATTTTTTCCAGTTTATCTTGCAATTCTCTTTGAAAATCTTGGGAGCAGGTTTTAATTTTTCGCTTGGCTTAACATAAGCAGATTGCTCTTCGGGTGTATATGTTCCCGATTCAATGGCACGAACAGTTTTTAAAACAAGGTCTGCACCGTCTTTCATTAAACGTTCGTATAATTCTCCGGCAGTGTCATTCTCTGAAATATTTTCCTTGGCTCGGAAAATGATTTTTCCTGTATCTATCTGATCGTCCAGAAAAAACGTGGTTACTCCACTTTCTTTTTCTCCGTTGATGATTGCCCAATTGATAGGCGCGGCACCTCGATAATGCGGGAGTAAAGATCCATGAAGATTGAAAGTTCCATATGCTGGCATTTTCCACACTTGCTCAGGAAGTTTTCGGAAAGCAACGACTACACCAAGATTTGGTTTCAGTTCTTTTAACTGAGCAATAAATTTTTCACTCTTTAAATCTTCCGGCTGAACTGTTTTTAAATTTTTGGAGTTGGCATACTCTTTTACTGCAGACATTTTGAGTCCCAGTCCTCTTCCTGCAGGTTTATCGGGAGCGGTGACTATGCCAACCACATTATATCCATTCTTCACAAGCATATCCAGCGAAGCAACTGCAAATTCAGGGGTGCCGAAAAAAACTATCCGCAGTTTCTCGTTCATAATTATTTGATTTCCAAACTTACATGTTCACTCAACAAACAAAACCAACCCTTTCAAATATTCTCCTTCGGGATGAAAAATATTTACCGCATGGTCGGGCGCTTGCGAAAGATGATGAAGCACGCGCACATTTCTGCCTGCAACAATTGCTGCCGACATGATTGTTTTTTCAAAAAGCGGACGATCAATTACCTGCGAACAGGAGAATGTGAAAAGAATTCCACCTGACTTTATTTGCTTCAGCGCCTCCGAATTCAAGCGTTTGTAGCCCATCACCGCATTGTGGCGAACATCATGATGTTTGGCAAAAGCCGGAGGATCGAGCACCATTACATCATATACATCTTTTTTATCTTTCAGAAAATCAAAAACATCTACTGAATAAGATTTGTGTTTCCCTGAAAACGTATTCATCTTTACATTTTTTTCTGTAAGCTCAATCGCCCGCTTTGAACTATCTACCGAATGTACTTCAGTTGCTCCTGCTTTTAAAGCGTAAACAGAAAATGCTCCTGTGTAACAAAATGCATTCATGACAGTTTTTCCTTCGCTGTATCTTCCAAGCATCTGCCTGTTTTCGCGCTGATCAAGAAAAAATCCTGTTTTCTGCCCGCTTTTCCAATCCGCCCAAAAAGTGGAATCGTTTTCAAGGATCAAGTGCTGCTGATCTGTTCCTTCACCAAAAAGATATTCGTTCTTCATTCCGGCAGCAAATATTTTAGGAAGAGTCTCCGAACTTTTATCGTAAACAGCTACTAATTTTTCTCCATAAACTTCTTTCACCGCTTCCACAATTTCATTTTTCATCAAATGCATTCCAATCGAGTGGCATTGCATTACGCAGGTTCCGTTGTAATAATCAATGATGAGTCCGGGCAATCCATCGCCCTCGCCAAATAAAAGACGGTAACAATTTGTATGCGGATTATCTGTTAGTCCGAGCTTTTTCCGAAAATCAAATGCCTTTTGAATTTTTGATCGCCAGAATTCAGCATCCGGATTTATTTTCTCAAAAGAAAATATCCGAACTGAAATGCTCGATTCCTGATAATGTCCGATTCCAAGAAATTCATCCTTGTTATCAACTACCTCCACAATATCACCATCTTTAAGTTGAAGTTTATCTTTCACTTTTTTAATGGCCCCGGAAAAAACCCATGGATGAAACCTGCGCAGAGACTGGTCCTTGCCGGATGAAAGAATAATTTGAGGAAATGTCTTGGTCATAAATTCTTTAAATTAAATTTCAATTCGGTAAAGATAGTCGTTTGGGTTTTTGAAGGGTTTTTAAGTAATAATCGCATTATTAAATTTTTATTACATTTGCCAACAAATCAATAAACGTCTGAATTAAAATGAAAAAAATTATCCTTTTTGCCAACGCTATTGCGCTTGCAGGTTTTCTTGCTAGCTGCGGTAACTCCGCGGAGAAATCTGAGACAAACGGTGCTGACAGCACTGCCACTGTTCAAGATACATCGGCAGCAATGGCTTCCGGCCAACCTGAAGAATCATTTGGCATACCGGCTCCGGACGAAATGTTTGGATTCATGAAAGATCTGGGTGGAGCAGGCAAAAGCACTACTTACCTGAATTCGCCAGATAACGCTAAAAATTACATTGACACTAAAACCAAAGCGCTGAACTTCGGTATTTATGCTACTGATTTTTTATATTGCAGCACGTTTGATTTCGGAGCAGAAGCTCTCAAATATTTCGTTAACGTAAAAAAGTTGGGCGATGATCTTGGAATTTCAGGAGTTATCAATCAATCCATGGCAGATAGAATTAAAAAGAATATCGGAAAGAATGATTCCCTCACCGATCTTTCCAACTCGCTCTATTTTTCAGCCATCGAGGAGCTTGAAAAAGGAGACAAAGCAAGTACACTTTCGCTTGTTATTACAGGCGGATGGATTGAAAGTGTTTACCTGGTAACTAATATGGCGAAAAAATTTAAAGCGGACGATCCCGCAATTGATCGCATAGCTGAACAGAAATATACTTTAGAAAATCTGCTTGGCTATCTTGATAAATACAAAGTCGATGAAAATGTTTCAGCAGTTTTAGTGCAACTAAATGAACTAAAAACTGTCTTTGACCAGTTAAAAGAAGAAACAATCAGCGGAGGAGTTTCTGCAAAAAGCGGCAAAAAAGTATTAGGCGGAGGCACAAAGATTACTATCACCGCGGAACAATACAAAGCTATTTCAGAAAAAATAAAAGGTATTCACGATAGTTTCACAATGGCAAAATAATTTATACAGAAATAAACTAATAAAAAAAAGAATCATGAAAAAGCTTATTTCAACTTCTCTTATGCTGATGTTAGGTTTACCTACTATTATTGCATTGGCACAACACTCCGGAATACCAAAAGTTGCGGCTAATCTTCCTTGCCAAGACTTTCACAGAAAAGCCTGCTTGCGTTCGCCTGATGATGGATTTGCTTACAACGGACAGTCCCGCAGTGGACTTTTCGCAAAAGGGCAAAGCTCCACCATTAAAGCCGTCTTTTATAAAGGAATGGATTATCATATTTCTGTCTGCTGTGAAGAAAAAGATCCTATTAATTTCTCTATTAAAGATGCAAAGACAGGAGAAGTACTCTATGATAATTCTACAGATAACAACACCAATGAGATTCAGCTCACCAACGAGAACACACGTCATGTAAATATTATGGTTACAGTTGCAGGTGGCGATGCAAAAATTGATAAAGTAAAAGGCACTGAAGGAATGTGTGTCGGCTTGCTTATCGAGCATAAGAAAAGCGACAAAGTTGGATTTTAAATTTTTATCATAAACCTATAGGGCAATAAAGCATCAGTCCCTGCATAGTCAACACCTATGCGGGGTTTTTTTATTATATCACTTTTTAGAATTTTAATTTTCCTGTCTTCGACCCATATAGTTTTCCCGAGCACATCTATCCCTGTGTGAGATGTTTTAATGCCCAAACCCTGAGAAACAGTTCCGGGACCATTGCATATACCTCTCCCCCATCCACTCTCCTTGAGAAGAGGGGGGCGAGGGGTGAGGTTTCTTCTTTTCAAAATCGTATCAACTCCTTCGTAAGGTTTTATCGCTCTTATCAAGACTGCATGTGGAACATCTTTTTCATTTGTTACCACATTAAAAAGATGATGTATTCCATAGCATAAATAAACATAGGCAGTTCCGCCAACAGCATACATCATTTCTGTTCTTGCGGTTCTGCGGTGGTTGTAAGCGTGAGAAGCGCGGTCAGTTACTCCCTCATAGGCTTCTGTTTCTGAAATAATTCCTGCGGTGATCTTTCCATGCATCTTTGTAAATAAAACCTTGCCAAGCAATTCCTGCGCAATCAGAACTACATTTTCTCTTATATAAAAATCACGTTTTAGTTTCATTTACGCCAAGTCAGTTTATTATCCTCACTATAAATCAATTTGCCATTATCTATCAGCCATTGCACCACCCTGATGGTTTTATCTACAGAAGAATTCTGCACAGAATCCACTATTTCAATTAAAGTAAGCGGATGTAAGGCGATTTTCTTCTTGATCTGCTCCGAAACGCTTTCAAATTCAAGACTGCTGAGTTCCAGTTTGTTTCTTTCAAGGCAAATATCACAAATACCGCAGCGATAAGAATCTGTTTCACCAAAATACGAAAGCAGCATCTGGCTCCGGCATTTTGTTTTACTCGTGGCATAATGGATCATCGCAGCCATTCTCTCTTCCGTTTTTTCTTTTCTCTTCCGAAGGTTATCTGCAGAAATGAAGATATCTTTTGCATCCGTCCGCTCTGTTAAAAAAGTGATGCGGGGCATTTCTGTTTGAGGCAGATATTTTAAAACATTTCTTTTCTCCAGTTCTAAAAAAATATTTTTTACTCCCCCCCATGTTTTTCTGATTTTTTTCCCAATGTCTTGATCCGAAATTTTTACATAACTATCAAACACGCCTGAGTACGACCTCAACACGATTTTAATAAACTCATCGTAATGAACATTTTCAACTTGAAATTTATATAACTCTTCTTTGTTCAGCAGAAAATGAACTCTCGATGGCTGATAAAAAGCATCGGTCATAACAAAATACCCTTCGCGCTCAAGCAACTTTATGGCATTAAAGGCAACAAGAGGTTTAAGATTATAGCGTGAACAAAAATCATGGATATCAAAATCAAGTGTGCTTCCCTTCCCTGCTCCTATGGGCAGCTGAAAATAATTTGCAAGCGCCTGATAGGTTTTTCGAATCTCCTCCATACTTGGAAAACTTACTTCCAGATTATGTTCCATTTCTATCTTATCCGCATCGTTATACAGCAGAACGGCATAAGATTTTTTTTCATCCCTTCCCGCCCTTCCCGCTTCCTGAAAATAAGCTTCCAGGCAATCGGGCATATCCAGGTGAACCACAAAGCGCACATCCGGCTTGTCAATGCCCATGCCGAAAGCGTTAGTGCAAACAATCACACGCACTTTATTGTTTATCCATGCATCTTGTTTTGCATCTCTCACATGAGAGTCAAGTCCTGCATGATAAAAATCGGCAGCAACATTATGTCGCTTCAAAAAATTTGCAACCTCTTGGGTTTTTTTCCTGTTGCGCACATATACGATGCCTGTCCCATGAATTTTTTCTGCCATCTTCAGCAAACGGTTCATCTTGTCTTCTTCCTGAAATACCACATAAGCAAGATTTTTTCTTTCAAAACTTTTTCTTAACAGATTCTCTTTCGGGCTTCCGTCCCTTCGGGAATTAAACAAGAGTTTGTTCTGAATGTCCTTCGCAACTTCGGGAGTAGCCGTAGCACTGAGAGCCAGAACCGGAATTTGAGGATGCAAATCTCGGATCTCTGAAATTTTTAAATAGCTCGGACGAAAATCATAGCCCCACTGAGAAATGCAATGCGCCTCATCCACCGCAATCAGGTTCACTTTCATTTTCTGAATCCGCGCACGGGCAAGATCGGTTTCTAATCTTTCGGGCGAGAGGTAAAGAAATTTATAATTACCATAAGCGCAATTTTCAAAGGCAGCATCAATTTCATTTTTACTCATGGCGGAAGTAATGGCAAGCGCTTTAATGCCTTTTGCCTTCAGGTTTTCAACCTGGTCTTTCATCAAAGCGATGAGCGGAGAAATTACTATGCAGATTCCATCTTTTGCCAGCGCAGGAATCTGGAAACAAATTGACTTTCCTCCTCCGGTGGGCATAAGTGCCAGCGTATCATTGCCCTCCATGACAGAATTAATGATGTCTTCCTGCAATGGACGAAATTGACTGTAGCCCCAGTATTTTAGAAGTATTTGCTGAATCGTCATAACGCTATAAAATACCCGTTCGAATATACTTTGGATACGGTGGGCGAATTTAACGAATTACAAATAATGCCGAAAATTCACGTGAACGCAGTATCCGATTTCAAGCCATCTAAAAAATATTCTTTGTGTCACCCTGAGCCTAGTAGCCTGAGTTTCGTTTAAGGAGATTGATAAGTTGCAACAGCTGATCGTTGCGCAAGCCGCCCCAGATGGGACCATGCATTATTTTTGGAGGTGCTTCAGCGTAAACTATAATCGGTTATTCCATCCTTATAATATTCCAACCGTTTTCATTCGCCTTTTTTACGCACAGGCACTGGTATTTT
>JACRAL010000110.1 GCA_016213435.1 Bacteroidota bacterium | reverse complement strand
TATCCTGAGAAGAATCGCTCTCAACCTTATTCGATTAGACAAAACACCAAAAATAAGCCAGCGTAATAAACGAAACAAATCAGCATGGAACGATCAATTCTTAGAAAAAATGCTTAGGATTTAAGCCCGATTGCCTTGTGTAAGGATTATGCGCTGCCGATAAATATCGGGATAAGCAGTATATTTGTCACGAAAATAGCGAGTATGTATTAAATAACAATTAATAATGAAAGTTGCCACCTATTGAAAACTTAATTTTTTGAAAGTAAAACCCCATATAAAGAATTTCAGTTTTAACAAAAACCCTTTGAGAGTAGTTGCATGAATTTTTCTTGGAATCATACCAGTAATTTGAGCGAAGAGCGATTCAATGAGTTTGCGAACTCCCGCTGCTTTGGATTTGCATTTCAAAAGAAAAATAATATTAGAAAGGTTGGTCGGGATTTAGCTTGGCTGCTGGTTTGGTAATCTCGACCTGTGAGTGCAAAGGATTTGCAATCCGGATACTGAAACACTCTTCCAATCCGATAAGGAGAGAAGCTCGAACGAAATATTGAACATTGCTAAATGAAAAAAACAATCATCCTTCTCGCAGCAATCCTAACATGTAATCTGCTGCTTGAACCCTCTGACTGCTTTGCCCAGCATTACACACGCATGGATAGCATTCCGGTAAAGATGAATGGCAGTTTTTTAAAAATGCCCTGGGTGGGTGGTCATAATTATATTCAGCTATCGGATATCGACATGAACTTTGACGGAATGAAAGATCTTTTTGTATTTGACCGCACCGGGCATAAAGTAACCTGTTACATTAATAAAGGAACTCCCAACACGGTGGATTATGTTGATTCCACTTCCAAGTACGCATCAAAATTTCCGCACCTCGAAGATTGGGCGCTCATCCGCGATTATAATTGTGACGGGCTACCGGATATTTTCACCTATGCAACTTCGGTTGGCGGGATAAAAGTCTGGAAAAATACTTCCTCGGGAGGAAATCTTCAGTTCACACTCCAATCCACATATTTAAAATCGAACTACGGATCCTTCATCACAAACCTTTATGTAACCCGCACCGATATTCCAAGCATTGATGATGTGGATGACGATGGCGATCTGGATGTGGTTACCATGGATTATTCCGCCACCCAACTTGAATTCCACATGAACAAATCTAAAGAAAAGGGTTACGGCTGCGATAGTTTGATCTTTGCTTTGGATCAATCCGGCTGCTGGGGAAATGTGCGGGAAGATCTGAACAACTGCAATGTGTATCTGAATGCCTGCAGATTAATGAACCCTGACACATCGGGTCATATTCATCCCTTGATTGCTCCTGCACGTGAAGAAGAATATCCTTTTCCGGATGAACCCAATGTTTTCCGACAGGGACTCCCTGCCCCTGCTCCTAAGCTTCATTCAGGAAATTGTTCAGTATGCCTTGACATGAATGGCGACAAAGCCAAGGAAATATTACTCGGGCAGATATCCTGCTGCAGTATGATATTGCTTACTAACGGAGGAACTCCTGCATCGGCAAATTTCATTGCAAAGGACACAACATTTCCATCCAACAATATACAGGCATCGCTTTCTCTTTTCCCCTGCGGATATTTTCTCGACCTGAACAATGACAACAAACGCGATCTGGTTGTTTGTCCAAACGCTCCCAATATTTCTATTGATAACGAAAGTATTTGGTACTATGAGAATACGGGTACCGACAGCACGCCTGTTTTTAAGCGTCAGACAAGAAGTTTATTTCAGCAGGACATGATCGATGTGGGCGAAGGAGCCGATCCTGTTTTTTTTGATTTCGACAATGACGGGCTTAGTGATCTGCTGGTTTCAAATTATGCAATGAGTTATGATTCATGTTCTGTCTCCTACAGATATGGAGTGTGGGCTTTCAAAAATATCGGTACGGCAACAAATCCAAAATTCAATCTCGTTACTAAGGACTACGATAGCTTATCTGTCAAATTAGTGGACTCTGTTTACAATTCTACCTCACACACGTGGATTATCTATCCTATTCCAAGCAAACACTTAACTTTTGGCGATGTGGATGGTGATGGTGATGCCGATATGTTCATTGGTGATTATGACGGTCATCTTCATTATTTCAGGAACACTGCCGGTGCAGGAAATCCGGCAAATTTTATTCTCACTACTCAAAACTATCCGGATGATACAAGCACGCCCATTGACATTGGAAGTTATGCCACTCCGCAATTAATTGATGTGGGCCGCGATGGTGATCTGGATCTGATAATTGGCGAACGTTCGGGCAATATCAACTATTACGAAAACACCGGAACAACAACGGCTCCAGTATTTTCGTTTATCACAAATACTTTTGGCGGTGTGCATACCTATCCTCTGGTTTGCTGCACGGGCTACAGCGTTCCATTCATGTATGACGATGCGGGCAGCTACCGTTTGATTGTTGGCAGCGAAGCAGACAGGAATTTTCCTGCAACGGGTTGGCTTTGGTATTACACAAACATTGACGGCAATCTAGGCGGAAAATTTACGCTGGTGGATTCATTGTACCAGAATATATGGGAAGGAACCCGCATGACAGTGAATGGAAAAGACATAAACAACGATGGTCGCATGGATCTGGCAATCGGAAATTATGCCGGAGGTGTAGCGCTTTACATGGGAGATACGCTCAGCACTGCTGTTTCGGAAGTAATGCAGCCATCTTTTGACTTTTCAATTTATCCGAATCCATCCTCAGGACAGTTTGCAGTTTACAGTTTACAGTTTACAACTGGCGCACATTACAATTTAGAAGTCTATACTGTATTAGGAGAAATTGTTTTTCAAAAAACCATAGACAGCAAACAGGAAACTATAAACCTGAACGTGCGTCCCGGGGTTTATTCTTGTGTTGCAGGAACAGATAAATTCAGCAAAACGAAAAAACTTGTACTGATTAGATAACTGAAACTACTTCCTCATCTTATAAAGTTCCGACTTCATCAGTCCCATCTTGCAGAAGAAGTGAAGGAAGGAAACGCCCAGCACGCCCATTCCGTATTTAGCGCTTCGGCTAAAATTAATGGAGGACGCTTCTTTAAAATATTTGGTAGGACAGGTTACTTCCGCTATATCGTATCCGGCATAAATGATCTGAGAGAGCATTTGATTATCAAAAACAAAATCATCGGAGTTAGCATGGTAATTTATCTTCTCTAAGATGTTTTTTGAGAATGCCCTGTATCCTGTATGATATTCCGAAAGTTTCTGATTCACCAGAACATTTTCAGAAAAGGTAAGGAAACGGTTGAAGATGAACTTATAGAGAGGCATTCCTCCTTTCAACGCACCTTTTCCTAATATCCTTGAACCAAGAACCACATCGTATAAATTATTAGCGATAATGCTTGCCATAGCGGGAATAAGCAAAGGCGTGTATTGATAATCGGGGTGCAGCATGATGACGATGTCCGCACCCAATTCAAGCGCTTTGTCATAGCAACTTTTTTGGTTTCCGCCATATCCCTTATTCTTCTCATGACGGATAATGTGCCGGATGCCGATCTGCTTTGCCACTTCTACTGTATTGTCTTTGCTACAATCATCCACCAGAACCACCTCATCCACAATGTCCATGGGGATTTCATCGTACGTTTTCTTCAGCGTACGCTCTGCATTGTAAGCAGGAAGCACCACTACTATTTTTTTTCCTTTTAACATAACATCAACGAATACAAATGTTTTGCGAATATACGAATTGTTACAAAGTTGTGATTCGTATATTCGCACCTGATTCGTATTCGTTGATGACATGAGAACGCTTCCCAGATACATCATCTCTTCCTACATCGGTCCTTTTCTGATGACGTTCTTCATTGCCATTTTCGTGCTCTTCATGCAGTTTCTTTGGAAGTATGTGGATGACCTGATCGGAAAAGGGCTGGAAACTTCCACACTCGCAGAGCTTTTCTTCTATGTTATACTTACTACTTTCCCGCTTGCACTTCCGCTCGCCATTCTTCTTTCTTCGCTCATGACATTCGGAAACATGGGAGAGCAGTTTGAACTGGTTGCGCTGAAGTCAACGGGAATGTCACTGCTGAAAATTATGACGCCCCTGATTATTGTTGCTTCCCTCACAAGCGTGGGAGCATTTTTTTTCTCTAACAATATGCTTCCATTTATTAACCTGAAGATGAGATCTCTTCTCTACGACATTCAACAAAAAAAACCTGCGCTCAATATAAAAGAAGGAGTTTTTTATAACGGAATTGACGGCTACATCATTCGCATTGAAAAAAAAGAAAGCGATGGTATTACCTGCCGCAACATATTGATATACGACCATACGCAAAATGCTGGAAATAATAAAGTCCTCACGGCTGAATCAGGCACACTTGCAATGACTGCCGATAAACAATTCTTATCCATCGACCTTTTAAACGGAACAAGTTATGAAGAAATGGTGGATGCAAAAAAAGCAGGCAACCATACGCTCACCAGAAGCAAATTCAAAGAACAAACGGTAAAGTTTGATCTAACCAACTTCCGGCTGGTGCGTTCTGAAGAAAGTTTGTTCCGGTCCAGCTACGGAATGCTGAACATAGATCAGATCAACAAAACAATTGATTCGATTACTGCTGAGAAAGAAAAAGGCATTGCTCAATTCAGAAATAATTTCTCTGAAATGTTTCCTGACACAAAAAAGAATCAGACAATAAAATCTGTTAATCCGACCGATTCGGGAACTCACCAACCCGATAGAACACATTTACCTGTAATGCAAGCCGTGAACCCTGCAGCCATTATTCCTCCGACAAACAATGTGAAAGCACGCACGATTGATAAGGCGCTAAACATGGCAAGAAGCAAAAAATACCTCACTGAAAACGTAATATCGCAAACGAACAATTATAATTTTCCGATAGCAGCACTCAACGTAGAATGGCATAAAAAGTTTTCTCTTTCATTGGCCTGCTTAGTTCTTTTTTTTGTTGGCGCACCGCTCGGAGCCATCATTCGCAAAGGCGGACTTGGAATGCCGGTGGTGGTTTCAGTGATCATATTCATTCTCTTCTGGGTGATTACCATCACGGGAGAAAAAATGGTACAGGAAGAAGTTCTTCCTGCTTACATCGGCATGTGGATCGCCACCGCAGTTACAATACCTATCGGACTTTTCCTCACTGTTAAAGCCACATCAGATTCATCCTTGTTTGATCTGGATGCTTACAAAAAACCGTTTCAGAAAATTTTCAGAAGAAAAAAATGAAGATACTTCAGTTGTGCAACAAGTTTGTCTATCCGCCAAAGGATGGAGGAGCGATTGGCATCTTCAATTACACAAAAGCATTTTCCTCTCTCGGATGCGAGGTGACTATGCTCGCGATGAACACCAGCAAACATCCTTACGATGTAAAGGATCTTCCCGAAGAAATAAAAAAACTGGCTGATTTCATTACCGTGGATGTAGACAATGCAGTGAAACCATTTGCCGCGCTTGCGAATCTGTTGCAAAACCGATCTTACAATATTGCACGGTTCATTTCTTCTGCCTATAACGATAAGCTCATCGAGCTTCTTCACAATAAAAAATTTGACATTATTCAGCTGGAAGGACTTTATCTTTCTCCTTACGTGGAAACAATCCGCGCTTTTTCAGATGCAAAGATCGTGATGCGCTCGCACAACATCGAACATGAGATATGGGAGCGTATTGCCGGCAATGAAAAAAATATTTTGAGAAAATGGTATTTAAAAATTCTCGCAAAGCAATTGTGCAATTACGAGATCTCCCGCCTGAATAAATATGACCTGATGACTTCTGTAACTGAAAGAGACGCACAAATGCTAAAATCATTCGGATGCGAGCTTCCGATACATATTTGTCCTGCACCTTATGACGAAACAGTTTTGAAACCTGATAAAACAAAAATGGAATTTCCATCCTTATTTTTTATCGGTGCGCTCGACTGGATGCCGAATGTGGAAGGGCTGGAATGGTTTCTGAAAAATGTATGGCAAAAGTTGGCTATTCTTCCCCTTGCAAAGGGGGTGCATGGGGATTTGAAGTTCTATATTGCCGGCAGAAATGCCGATAAGATCAAACTTCCTATAATTAAAAACGTGGAGGTCATTGGCGAAGTAGAAAACGCATACGATTTCATGAACTCGCAAGGCATAATGATCGTTCCCTTATTTTCAGGAAGCGGGATACGGGTAAAAATTATTGAAGGCATGGCGCTTGGAAAAACAATTGTCTCTACGACACTGGGAGCGGAAGGAATTCCCTGCAAGGACGGACAGAATATCCTGATTGCAGATACTCCCGAAACATTTGCAGAAAAGATTGTTAAATGCATAAATGAAAAAATATTCTTTACAATCATTGGCGATAACGCATTGCAATTTGCAAGACGACAATTCAGTAGCCGGGAAGTAACGACAAAGCTTTTAGAATTCTACCAACAACACCTTGCTATTTCATGATTTATCTGCAAATCATATTCTGGATTTGTTTTGCTGCACTGGCGCATACGTATGTGGTGTATCCCCTGTTATTGAAATTTCTTGCCTCTTTCGCCTCACCCCCTGCCCCTCTCCCCAAAGAGAGGGGCGAAGAAACAGCCGTCTCGATTTTAATTGCTGCTTACAACGAAGAAAAAGTGATAAAGGAAAAACTGGAAAGCATTTTCAATTCAAATTATTCGAAAAAAAAAACAGAAGTCATCGTTGGTTCTGATGCGAGCACAGATAAGACCAATGAGATTATAAAATTATTCCCTGCTGTTCAATTAGTGGAATTCAAGGAGAGAAGCGGAAAAATAAGGATCATCAATCACCTAAAATCAATTGCAAAGCATGAGATCCTGATTTTAACCGATGCAAATGTGATGTTTGACAAAAACACAATTCATGAACTAACGAAGCATTTCTGCGATCCTAAAATTGCTCTGGTGGATTCAAACATGCAGAACATCAATCAGCGGGGAGGAATTTCAAAAGCAGAAAGCACTTACATACGCGGAGAGGTGGGAACTAAAAACAATGAAGGAAAAGTCTTCGGAATGATGATGGGACCTTTCGGAGGGTGTTATGCGGTACGGAAGAGCTTTTACGAAGATGTTCCTGAAAATTTCCTAGTGGATGATTTCTATATCAACATGAAAGTATTGGAGAAAGGCGGAAAAGCCATCAGCGAACTAAACGCAAAGGTGTATGAAGAAGTTCCATCAGACTGGAAAATAGAGTTTAAACGAAAGATCAGAATTGCTACGGGAAGTTTCCAGAATTACATTGCATTCCTTCATCTAATACCAAAATTCAATACTCTTTCTTTTTGTTTTCTCTCGCATAAATTGCTCAGATGGAAGGGTCCATTCCTGATGATTGGACTTTACATATCATCATTTGTTCTAACAATAGGTTATCTTATGGCTATCGATGATGAAGCATTCTATTTTGCAGAAACAACCGAATTATTATTAAAGATTTATTCTGCTATCTTTCTCTTGCAAAACTTGCTTGTTCTAATTTTATTTCTTGATTTGATTCTTTCCGCTCTTAAAATTAATTCTCCTACACGCATCGTCACCCATTTCTTTACTACCAATCTTGCATTACTGATCGGATTTTTCAAATTCCTCTTTGGGGTGAAAAGCAGCGTGTGGCAGCCGACAAAAAGATAAAGAACTATCTTCAATTATTTATATCTTTGATTACCTATGAAATCCGTATTAAATACTCCCCAGGAAGCCATTGACGACATCCGCAAAGGAAAAGTTGTAATCGTGGTAGATGACGAAGACCGCGAGAACGAAGGCGACTTTGTAACTGCCGCACGCAACGCAACTCCTGAGGTCATTAACTTCATGGCAACACACGGGCGCGGGCTCATCTGCACACCCATCAGCAAGCAACGATGTGAAGAACTTGGTTTGGAAATGATGGTGTCTCAAAACACTTCTCATCACGAAACTGCATTCACTGTTTCAATCGATTTATTGGGTCACGGATGCAGCACCGGAATCTCCGCAAGCGACCGTTCCAAAACCATAAAGGCACTCATTGATCCGAACATAAAATCATCCGACTTTGGAAGACCCGGACACATATTTCCCATCCGTGCACAGAATGGCGGAGTGCTAAAAAGAGCAGGTCATACTGAAGCTTCAGTTGATTTATCTAAATCAGCTGATTTTGAAGAAGTTGGAGTTCTTGTGGAGATCATGAATGAAGACGGTTCCATGGCACGTTTGCCCCAGCTTTTTGACATCGCAAAAAAGTTTGACCTGAAAATAATTTCCATCAAAGACCTTATCGCTTACCGCCTCGATAAAGAAACTATTATTAAGCGCGAAGTAAAAGTAAGTCTGCCTACTCCCTTTGGAACATTTGACATGATCGCTTACAGCCAGACCACAACAAATCAAGATCATCTTGCCATTGTAAAAGGAAGCTGGAAAAAAGATGAACCCGTGATGGTTCGCGTACATTCCTGCTGCCTCACCGGAGATATTTTTGGATCGCTGCGCTGCGATTGCGGACCGCAACTTCACCGCGCCATGGAGATGATTGAAAAGGAAGGCAAAGGCGTTATCGTTTACATGAACCAGGAAGGCAGGGGAATTGGATTGCTGAACAAACTCAAAGCATACAAACTGCAGGAAGAAGGAAAAGATACTGTGGAAGCCAATCACGCCCTTGGCTTGCCAATGGACGCACGCGATTACGGTGTGGGTGCTCAGATCCTTCGAGATCTCGGTGTTTCAAAACTACGGCTCATGACCAACAATCCCAAAAAACGCGCGGGCTTGCTTGGCTATGGATTGGAAGTGGTTGAAAATATTCCCATAGAGATCCACTCCAACCCTCACAACATAAAATATCTCCAGACCAAGCGGGATAAAATGGGGCATTCGCTCAAGCTCGAAGAATAGTTTCAAGCTATTCATCATCTATACTAGTGTTTAGATTACTATTTCCAGAATGTATCTTAGGAAGCACGTTGGATTGCATGAGCAAGCCCTTGGAACATGAATCCTTTTTACCCTTTCTGCATAACTTGTTAATTCTTTTCATAACGCTCCCCTTTTTACTTTTTTACTTTTGTGAATCAATCAGACTTTAACTTGTAACTTTCAAATTCAAAACTATATCCAATGAAATTCTTCATAGACACCGCAAACCTCGAACAAATAAAAGAAGCACAGGCACTGGGCGTGCTGGATGGCGTAACCACCAATCCTTCCCTGATGGCAAAAGAAGGAATCAAAGGAGAAAAAAATATTATCCAGCATTATGTGGATATCTGCAATGCGGTTACAGGGGATGTGAGTGCGGAAGTTATTGCCACCGATTACGAAGGCATTATTAAAGAAGGAGAACAACTTGCAAAACTTCACAAACAAATTGTGGTAAAAGTGCCGATGATAAAAGACGGCATCAAAGCAATAAAATATTTTTCAAACAAAGGAATCAAAACCAACTGCACACTTGTGTTCACTGCCGGCCAAGCGTTATTGGCTGCTAAAGCGGGAGCTACTTATGTTTCTCCATTCATAGGAAGACTGGATGATGTTGCATACGATGGAGTTTCACTCATCGCGCAGATTCGTTTGATCTACGGTAACTACGGATACAAAACACAAATACTTGCCGCTTCTATCCGGCACGTGATGCACATTATTCAATGCGCTGAAGTTGGCGCGGATGTGGCAACTTGTCCGCTGAGTGCCATTCTTGGTTTACTCAAACATCCGCTCACTGATAGCGGTCTTGCTCAATTTCTTGCAGATTATAAAAAAATTAATGGATAATACCGTCCTATCACGAGTAAATCCATGAACATACGAACTGCGAATTTGATCGCATGATTAATTCGTTTACGTTTCCTGAGTTCGTAAATAAGCTATAGTTCGATAAAATAATTCAGGAATCAGATTCTGCTCGAACAATTACCAATTCACTTCAACACCCGTCTAAAAAAGAAAAATCCCGACAAAATAAATTGTCGGGATTAAAATATTAAAAAAACACCTTGCGGTGCTTTTTTATTATCTTTTTCTCTTAGGAGCTGCTTTCTTTTTCTTAGGAGCTGCTTTCTTTTTTGTTGCTTTTTTTGCCATGATATTTGTTTTTAAAATTGATTATGTACGAAGTACGACAAATTATTGCTACTAATTACATTTACGCAATTATTTCTTTCAACAAAGAAATGTGTGAATCACAAAATTATTTTTCGTCTGATATTTATAAATTCGTATTCAGCAAATGAAAATCGCAGACCAACTCGGCAACACACTCTCGCTTTCCGGCTTGCCCAATAGAATTATTTCTATCGTTCCCTCTCAAACAGAATTACTTTTCGAATTAGGACTCGATGAAGAAGTGGTCGGGATCACTAAATATTGTATTCATCCCAAAAACTGGAATGAAACAAAAACTATAATAGGCGGGACAAAGAAATTAAACATTGAAAAAATAAAAGAACTAAATCCCAACCTTATCATTGGCAACAAGGAGGAGAACGAAAAAAGTCAGATAGAAGAATTAATCAACTATTATCCGGTATGGATGAGCGACATTAAAACGCTGGAAGATGCACTGGGCATGATAGATTCAATTGGAAAAATAACAGGAAAAGAAAAAAAAGCTCTCGGAATTCAAAATGATATCCGTGAACAGTTCTCGCACTTTAAACTTTCATCTGCAACAATTAAAGTTGAGAAAAAACGCGTTGCTTATTTCATTTGGCGGAAACCTTACATCTGTGCCGGAGCAAATACATTTATTAATCACATGCTCAGCATCTGCGGACTTGAGACTGTTTTCTCATCTCTTCTCCCCTCTCCTTTGGGAGAGGGGTTGGGGGTGAGGTATCCCGAAGTAACATCCGAAGAAATTCAGCAAGCAAACCCCTCCCTCATTTTTCTTTCTTCCGAACCCTATCCTTTCCAAAAGAAACATATTGAAGAATTTCAAAAAGTCTGCCCGAAAGCACAAATTATTTTAGTGAATGGAGAAATGTTCTCATGGTATGGCAGTCGATTACTCTATGCTCCGGCTTACTTTCAGCAATTACTCTTAAAACTTTAGTAGATTTGTCTGAAAAATAAATCTGCTTAGCAGAAGTTCTCTTCATCATGCGGTTTCAGAATCATATCTATCGTTTTATTTTTTTTTCACTTTTTCTATTAATCGCTATCGGGATACCATCTGCCTTCTCCCAAAAAGTTGGCGTTGTTCTAAGTGGAGGCGGTGCCAGCGGACTTTCGCACATCGGTGTTCTCAAAGCACTTGAAGAAAATAATATTCCTATTGACTATATCAGCGGATCATCCATCGGTGCTTTTGTTGGTGCTTTATATTCCACAGGCTATTCGCCCAGACAGATGGAACAAATTGTTTTATCGGATGATTTCAGCAACTGGGCTTACGGAAACATTGATAAGAAATATGTTTACTATTTCAAAAAAAAAGACAATAACGCTTCATGGATATCGCTCAAGCTTTCCCTCGATACAGCAATAGAAACCAATTTGCCGACCAATCTTGTTTCCCCTGCCTCAATCGATTTTTCTCTAATGGAAAACATGGCACCTGCAAGCGCTGCAGCCAACTATAATTTTGATTCTCTTTTCATTCCATTCAGATGTGTTGCCGCTGATATTGAAGCAAAGAAATCTGTTGTTTTTAACAAGGGTGATCTGGGCGAAGCAGTACGCGCATCTATTTCTTATCCGTTTTATCTCAAACCCATAACGGTTGATGGAAAACTTCTTTTTGACGGTGGCATCTACAATAATTTCCCTTCCAACGTGATGTACGAACAATGTTTTCCCGACATCATCATCGGCAGCAATGTGTCCGGCAATGTTCCAGCTCCTGACGAAGACAATCTGATATCGCAGCTAAAAACCATGCTCATTAACAGAACCACATATGATATTCAATGTCCCAATGGGATTCTCATCGAACCGAAAGTAAGCTCTTCCACATTTGATTTCTCAAACCCCAAAGCCCAGATCGACAGTGGTTACATAGCCACCATGAGGCAAATCGAAACAATAAAAAACAGGATTACACTAAGAGTGGATTCGACTCAGCTCGCTGACAGAAGAAAAAAATTTATCAACAAAGAACCCAAATTAGCATTCGGAGATATTTATATTTCGGGTTTAAAAAAAAATCAGGCGCAGTATGTACGAGGAGTACTGCGAAAAAAAGGAAAAACAATTCCTCTCGGAAAGTTTAAACCTGCCTATTTCCGGCTGGTAGAAGATGACAAGATAAAACAGATCTACCCGAAAGCAAAATTTAACCCAGAAAACAGAAATTATGATCTGTTCCTGAAAATGAAAAAAGAAAGGGACATTGTAGCTGAAATGGGAGGGAATATTTCGAATCGTCCCATAAGCGAAGTATTTGCAGCATTCGAATACAAATACCTTGGAAATATTGGCATAAGCGCAATGGCAAATGGGTACTTTGGAAAATTATATGCATCCGCACAGACAAAAGTACGGATTGATTTTCCTTTCACTGTTCCATTTTACATAGAACCTGTACTAACGTTTAACCGCTGGGATTTTTTTAAAAGCAGTAATTTATTTTTTGAAGATGTAAAACCTGCTTATCTCATAGAATCAGATCAATATGCTTATATGAATCTTGCCATGCCTTTGTCCAACAAAGATAAAATGGTGATGGGCGGTGGGCTTGCTACAACGATTGATAAATATTATCAGACCTCGCTATTCACACAAAAAGACACTCCTGATGTAACAACTTTCGACATGGTCACAGCGCATCTTCTTCTAGAACGCAACACATTGAACCGAAAACAATATGCCACACAAGGAACTTATCTTGCTTTTAAAACACGGTATGTGCAGGGAGAAGAATTGACAGAGCCCGGCTCTACTTCTACTCTTGATCGTTTACGCAAGATCCACGAATGGCTTCAGGTTAAATTTGTATTCGACAACTATTACAAACAAAAAGGAATTATTCGCATGGGTCTTTATATTGAAGGAGTACACATCCAAAGTTTAAATTCACCCACTCTTTTTTTTAATAACTACACCGCCACTCTTCTTGCTTCACCCTCCTTTCAACCACTCGCAGAAAGCAAAACACTTTTCCAACCCAACTTCCATGCACATACATACGCTGCGTTTGGCTTGAAAAATATTATCACCATCAAAAACAGATTTGACCTGCGCCTTGAAGGATATGTATATCAGCCCTACCAGCAAATAGAACAAGGATTGAACAATGCACCTGTTTACTCAGCACCATTTCTTAGACGATACTTTATCGGTACCGCAACGCTTGTAGGGCATACACCGATTGGACCCATCAGTTTCAGCTTAAATTATTATCACGAAGAAGAACCTCACCCTTTCTCATTTCTCTTTCATTTCGGATATATCATCTTTAATAATAAATCAACAGATTAATGTGTTTACTAATAACTAATCATTACGAATATTACATATATATCAAACTCTGGATTCGTAAGATTCCTATTAGTTATTCGTAACTGAGAAAGATACATTATATGAAAATTATTTTAGAAAATATCGGGAAACGCTTTAACAGGGAATGGATATTTCGAAACGTCAGCCATGAGTTTTCCATCGGGAACAAATATGCCGTTCTAGGCACAAATGGTTCAGGAAAATCTACACTGTTGCAAATTATTGCAGGGGCAATGAGCCAGACAGAAGGAAAGATTGAAGCCCACTCCCATCCGCTCCCATTAGGAGGGGAGAAAAGACAAGAAGTCCTCCCTAACGGAGAGGTCCCGATAGCGATCGGGATAGGAGGGGCTTTAGATGAGTTTTTGTTTCGCCATCTTTCCTATGCTGCGCCCTACCTTGAACTTCCGGAGGAAATGACATGGAAAGAAGCGGTGCACTTTCACAGCAAGTTTAAAAAGTTTGCGCTGGTCGGGATTTCAAATCCCGATCAACAAATAGAGAAAATTATTTCACTTTCAGGATTGGAGTCTGCAGCAAATAAAGAACTTCGCAATTTTTCTTCAGGGATGAAACAACGTGCGAGGCTTGCTCTTGCCATTTTATCAGACGCTCCGCTTCTCTTGCTTGATGAACCATCAACCAACCTTGATCAAAACGCGGTGAAGTGGTATCAGAATCTCGTTTCAGAATTCGCACAAGAAAAATTAGTGATTGTTTGTTCCAATTACAACAAAGAAGAATATTCTTTTTGCAATAAGGAATTTGTGCTTACCAAAAATCAAGTCAATACTTGATCCCCTCCTTTCTATCAGTGTAAACCAAGACATGAGGGTGCAAGCACTGCTGATACTAAATTTTGTGTTGCCATAGTGTTGAGATTTGGAAGCCTATCTCTGATGGTTTCTTCCCTTGGGGGAGACGGAAAAGGGGCTTTAATAAAACTTTCCCCTGCCAGATATTTCGTTTTTCAAGACGATCTTCTATAAGTTGCAACAGATGATCGTTGCGCAAGCCGCCCCAGATGGGACCATGCATTATTTTTGGAGGTGCTTCAGCGTAAACTATAATCGGTTATTCCATCCTTATAATATTCCAACCGTTTTCATTCGCCTTTTTTACGCACAGGCACTGGTATTTT
>JACRAL010000105.1 GCA_016213435.1 Bacteroidota bacterium | reverse complement strand
TGAGCCGTCAACCGAGATACATTATGACTGCCATACCTTGGGGTATTACTCATTCCGCAAACTTACAAAATTGTGTAGCAACTGAAAGTCTTGCGCTGAAAGCGCATAGTTTCAACTAACGAACTGTAACAATGAAAAAAAAATATCAAATAACAATTAGCAGAATAGAACAGTTTCTATTGTTGTTCACCGTCAGCCTATTACCTTCTTACTTATGTCTTTCCCAAAATGTGACAATAAAAGGAAAAGCCGATACGAGCTATCTTTTGGAAACAAACAAGATATACGCTTATACTTATGACGATTATATTTCTTACAGGGAAAAAGAACTGGCAAGCAGTCTCATTGATGCAAAAGGAAATTTCGCCCTAAGTTTTTCTATTTCTCAGCCAACGTACATCTATCTGATGGCAGATAATGCAAAATCAGAAATGATTGCAGAACCAAACAGAACATACGACATAGATTTTCTCGCAAAAGATTCCGATGCAGTAAACACCCTGAGCATTGCTGTTCCTGTGAGTATGATGTTCAATAATTCTGACTCAACCGAGATCAATTACCTGATGGCTGATTTCAGCAACAGATACGAAGCTTTTCTGGAATACAATCGCCCGTTAATTTCAACGAAAAGTTCTTTCTTCTTCGGAAGAATTGACACAATGAAAACTCTTTGTGTGCAAAAATATTCTGCCTTCAATAAACGCTATCTCAACAATTACATTGATTACACTTTTGCCCAGTTGGAAGAAAGCATCACGCTAAAAGAAAATGAAAAAATAGTTGAAAAATATTTTAAGAACAAAACCATTCAACTGGGCAATAACGACTACATGATGTTTTTCAATCAGTTCTTTGCCGTCACCATAAGTGCTTTCATGGCAGAACCACAAACCCAGAATGAGATCGGCAAACAAAATTTCGCTTCTCTGATGGAATATTTCAAACAAATTAATGTCTTGGCGAACGATACGATTCGGGAAACATTTATCCTTAAATCACTGGCAGAATATTTTCGTTATCCGGCTTGCAAAGTAAGTTCCGTATTAGCTATTCTTGATCAGGCAGCCACACAATGCAAAGCCGGAGAAAACCGCAGAAGCGCTGAAAATCTGAAAAAGAAATTTTCGGTTATGAACACAGGAAATCCTGCTCCAACTCTTCCCTTTCAGGATATGGATGGAAAAACTATTTCGCTTTCCGATTTCAAAGGAAAATATGTTTACTTGAATTTCTGGACCACCTGGTGCTCTTCCTGCACACAGGAAATGATGATGATTCCGGAATTAAAAAAGATATATGGAAATAAGATTGCTTTCGTCAGTATTTCGGTGGACAAAAAACCGGAGTCAATGAAAAATTTTCTGAAAAAAAATTCAAAATTGGACCACGATAAGAACGGGGCAGGCTGGAAATTTCTTTACTGCGATAATTACAAAAAAGCGAAAGAAGAATTTAATGTACTTACTGTTCCCACCTATTTCCTGATCGATCCCAAAGGAAATATTTTGCAATCCCCTGCTGATAAGCCACAGGATATTGATACGACTTTCATTCAGATCAAAAAGAAAAAATAAAAGTCCTCTCTAATGGACAACCAAAGGTCATTTTAGGAGGGGCTCTAAAATCTCCTGAAGAGAAGGATAAACTTTATGTATTATCTTTTTCACTTCCTCTTTGCTCATCCATTGTGCTTCTGTAATTCCTTCTTCTGCTTGCGGAACAGGTTTTGCTGAATCTTTGCAAGTCATCTCAAACCAATAAGTCCGTTTCATACACTCTTTATTACTCTGAAAAAAAATATGATAGGAAGAATTTAATGGTTTTATAATTGTTAATTTTTTCACTCCACACTCTTCTTGCACCTCGCGGAGAGAAGTTTCTTCAGGTAATTCTCCTTTTTCCATTTTTCCTTTCGGTAGATCCCAATGCCCGTTTCGGTATATCATCAGCAGTTCTCCTTTTTCATTTTTTACCAGTCCTCCAGACGCTTCAATGTATGAAAAAAAAGAGCGAAACACTTGCCAAATCTTTTCTTCGTCCCCAATAACGATTAGTTTTTTCAGACCTGACGAACGTACAAATTGCTTGTATTCCCTGTGAAATGCTTCGGCAGAGGCGAAACGAAGCAGTTTTATGTCCTTGTGATCGGCTTTTATTTTCTTACCCGAAACCAGAATACACCTTTCACCTGAAAAAACTTTATACATTTGCGGAGTACTAAATTTTATTTTATGATCGTAAATCAGGAAACCGCTGTAAAAATTGCGGAACACCTGTTGCAAATTAAAGCAATAAAACTACAACCCAACAAACCTTTTATTTGGGCATCGGGCTGGAAGGCACCAATTTATTGCGACAACAGAAGAACTCTCTCATATCCCAAAATTCGCAATTATCTGTGCGACCAGTTCATCAAGGTCATCCATGAAAAAATGGGGAAACCCGATGTGATTTGTGGCGTTGCCACAGGAGGAATTGCACATGGAATGATGATTGCTGATGCGCTCAATCTTCCTTTTTGCTATGTGCGTGCCGAAGCAAAAGTGCACGGACTTACCAACCTGATCGAAGGTGTGGTGGGTGCAGGACAAAAAGTTGTGATCGTTGAAGATCTTATCTCTACCGGAAAAAGTAGCTTAAAAGCAGTTACATCTCTTCGCAATGCAGGTTGTATTGTTCAGGGAATGATCTCCATCTTCACCTATAATTTCAAAGTTTCTGCGGATGCTTTCAAAAAGGAAAAATGCCCTGTATATCATCTTTGCGATTATGAAACACTCACCAAGGAAGCTTTGAAAAAAGAGGTGATTACCAAAGCAGACGTTGCTCTTCTGAAATCCTGGCGTGAAGCCCCTGAAAAATGGGGACAAGATGGAAAAGAACCTGTACGCCCTATGGGTGGAATGAAATAATTTTTCTTTTCATCGACTCATGCGAATAGAAAGCGACAAATCCGAAATAAATAAACCCGCATCGGAAATTTTTTCTTTCCTCACTAATTTCAACAACTTTCAGAAATTAATGCCTCCGCAGGCAACCAACTGGCAGAGCACGGAAAATGATTGCTCCTTCACTATCACAGGAATGGCAACCATAGGAATGAAAATCGTTGAAAAAGTTCCGAATACTTTAATTAAAGTTACATCCAACGGAAAAGTGCCTTTTAATTTTATGCTCGACATACTTTTTACCGAAACATCTCCCACTCAATGCACCGGGCAATTTATCTTTGATGCCGATCTGAATCCCATGATGGCGATGATGGTGGAAAAACCCCTCAAGAAATTCTTCAATCTGTTGGTGGAGAAGATGAAGGAGGTGTAAGGCTATTTACAAAACTCCACCTCCTTAAAATCACACTCCAATATTTTTTCTTTTTTAGTTTCTAACACAAGCTTCCCAAGTTTAGTAACTCCGGTAATTTTTGCTTCAACAATTTCACCTTTGAATTTATAACTTGCCCATTCGCTAAACCGGTAAAGGCTTTTTAGATAATCTGAGTCAATGGCTGTTTGCTTTGCTTCTTCCCTAATGGGGAGGACAGAGGAGGGACTTCGCAATTGCAAATACCTGCTCTCAATGCAAGAACACAGTTGCTCCAAACACTCACCCAGATCAAATTCTTTTCCGGTAACAAGTTTAAGAGCTGTTGGATTTGGAAGTTTCGCGGAAAACTTTTCCTGATTCACATTTATCCCTATGCCAATGATGGATTGCTGTAATTTTTTCCCGCTTACAGAATTTTCAATCAAAATGCCGGCAACTTTTTTATTGCTAATGTAAATATCGTTGGGCCATTTTATTTTCGCCTCACCCCAACCCTCTCCAAAGGAGAGGGAGTTGCTAATCATTTCCATCACTCCCAGCGAAATTGCTTTATTCAATTGAAATTGTTCATCCGGCAGCAAAAAGGTTGGCTGCAAGAGAATGCTTAGTGTAAGATTTTGATTGGGTTCGCTTTCCCATGTTGCACCACGCTGTCCTCTGCCCTGCACTTGCTTTTGAGTGATTAGCATAGCTCCTTCAGGAAATTTTTCATTCTCAAGCAAACGTGTTAAATGCGAGTTTGTGGAATCTGTTTGCTCCACACGAATGATGTTCTGTCCAACAAACAGGGTATTCATATTTTTTCTGCGAGCGGCTAAAATAATAGTTCTGCTCAATCGTCCTTCAAATTAGATGGCGGAAAAGTTATATCTTTATACCCATTACAAAATATGACCAAAAAACCAACAGCTGCAAAGCAAAAAGAAACGACTTCATCCACATTAGTCCGATACGCAGTAAAGGGCATTGAAGAAAAAAAAGGCAATGAGATTGTGTGCCTCAATCTGAAAAAAAATGCAAGTTCTCCCTGCGATTATTTTGTGATCTGCGAAGCAAATTCACGCACCCAAGTTCAGGCGATAGCCGGAAGCGTTGAAGAGTACATAAAGCAAGAAACCGGAAGCCGCCCATGGCACGTAGAAGGTTTGCAAAACGCTGAATGGGTTTTAATGGATTATGTGGATGTGGTAGTGCATATCTTTCAGCCGCATATCCGACAGCATTTCGGTTTAGAAGATATGTGGGCAGATGCAGAAATCAAAGATGTGACAACGCCTGCTCCTCGCTCTCCAAAAGAGAAGGTAAAAAGAAAAGTTGCAACAAAAACAAAAGTCCGCATAGGCGCCCGTGCCAGTAAGAATGAGAAAGCCAAAGAGGTACCGGCAAAAAAATTGAGCAAGACCAAATCTTCACCAAAGAAAAAAACAGCTAAAAAGATAGTAAAACCAAAAAAGAAATCTACTTAATCTTGCCTTAAGAATCGGTGTAATCCATTGAATCAAAAATGAGCGAAGAGCAAAAAATAAAAAAAGAAGAATCGCAGCCAGTCGGACAAGATTCTCCTAAGACATCATCTCGAACTACCTCTTCCGGGGAAAACCCCTCCGGAGGGAACAGCAAAAAGGAATTAGATTCAAAAACTCAGTTTAAAAAGCTGAAAGATAAACTTCCTAAGAATTCCGGAAATTTTAACTTCTACTGGATTTATATTTTCATTTTTATTGGGATTGCAGTGATGTGGTTTACGAATGTAACTGACAACACTCAAAAAATCGAATGGCAAGAACTTGTAGAAAATTATCTTAAACCGGGTGATGTGCGCAAGATCGTAATCGTGAACGAGCAAGCCGCAGAAATTTATATCAAGACAGATCGTCTCAAAGAACCTAAGTTCGACAAAGTTCGCGAGCGCCCGCTTACAAAAGAAATAAATCCTGGTCCCCACTTTGTGATGAAAATTGAAAAAGAATCTTTCACGCGCCAATTGGACGAAGTGCAAAAAGACCTTGACCCGAAAGACCGTGTTCTTCCCAGCAGCGAGAACAGAACCGGCATGAGCGAATACATGAATTGGATATTTCCACTTGTGATTATGGTTGCCATTTGGTTCTTTCTTATGGGCAGGTTGATGGGCGGTGGTGGCGGTGTTGGTGTAAATATTTTCAGTATCGGAAAATCAAAAGCCGCGCTGTATGACAAAGACACACAGGTTAATATCACATTCAACGATGTTGCTGGACTTGAAGA
Organism: Bacteroidota bacterium; assembly: GCA_016213435.1. Classification (GTDB taxonomy): domain Bacteria; phylum Bacteroidota; class Bacteroidia; order Palsa-948; family Palsa-948; genus Palsa-948. The sequence continues at coordinate 28,486 of JACRAL010000105.1, read as the reverse complement.
AGCAAAAATTGAAATAAAAGAGATTGTTGACTTTCTAAAGAGTCCGAAAAAATACACTGAACTCGGAGCGAAGATTCCTAAAGGCGCGTTGCTCGTTGGCGCTCCGGGAACAGGAAAAACTCTATTGGCAAAAGCTGTGGCGGGCGAGGCAAAAGTTCCTTTCTTTTCTCTCTCCGGTTCTGATTTTGTAGAAATGTTTGTAGGAGTAGGCGCTTCACGTGTGCGCGACCTTTTCCGTCAGGCGAAAGAAAAAGCGCCTTGCATTGTTTTCATTGATGAGATTGACGGCATCGGCAGAGCGCGCGGAAGAGGAATGGTACAGGGAGGAAATGATGAACGCGAAAGCACACTCAACCAATTGCTTACCGAAATGGATGGATTCGGCACCAACAGCGGAGTAATTCTTCTTGCGGCAACCAACCGTGCTGATATCCTTGACCGAGCATTGCTTCGAGCGGGTCGTTTTGACCGTCAGATTTACGTTGACCTACCGGATGTTCACGAGCGAAAGGAAATTTTTGTAGTGCATATCAAACCGATAAAAGTTGCAAAAAGTGTAGATGTAGAATTCCTTGCCAAACAAACTCCGGGTTTTTCAGGAGCTGATATTGCCAACATCTGCAACGAAGCTGCTCTCATTGCCGCAAGAAAAAACAAACACGAAGTAGAGCGTCAGGACTTTTTAGATGCGGTTGACCGAGTGATTGGCGGCCTGGAAAAGAAAAATAAGATCATTTCTTCGGATGAGAAAAAAGTGATTGCCTATCATGAAGCAGGGCATGCCAGTGTGAGTTGGCTTCTTGAGCATGCGCATCCTCTTGTCAAAGTAACCATAGTTCCCCGCGGAAAATCGCTCGGAGCCGCATGGTATCTTCCCGAAGAAAGGCAGATAACTACAAAAGAACAGATGCTGGATGAAGTTTGTGCCGCATTAGGCGGTCGTGCAGCAGAAGAAGTGGTGTTCGGAAGAATTTCTACCGGGGCACTAAGCGACCTTGAAAAAATTACGAAACAGGCGTACGCGATGGTGATGTATTACGGACTGAATGAAAAAATCGGCAACATTAGTTTTTACGATTCTTCCGGAAATTCTGAAATGTCGTTTCAGAAACCTTTCAGCGAAAAAACTGCGGAACGGATCGATACGGAAGTAAGTTTGCTCGTTGAAACTGCCTATGTACGGGCGAAGGATATTTTAACTAAACACAAAGAGCAGCTGACAAAGCTTGCACAGTTCCTGCTTGAGAAAGAAGTCATCTTCAAAGAAGATCTGGAAGCAATTTTTGGCAAACGTCCGTTTGAAACGGAAGAAGAGAAAAAAGCTTCTCAACTTTCTTCAACAATGTCGGCACAAGCTCCTGCTGCAGAAAATGGCGTAACCTCATCACAAAACGAAAATAATGGCATGACTGATAACAAACCTGCAGATTCGACAGTAAATAATCCGGAAGAAACAGGCGATAAAAAACAACCAACACTGTTTTAAACAAGAAACGAGCTATTTCGTATTTTTCGTACTGATTCGTTTTCGCTGATTCAAGATGCACCAAGAAACCACCACCAAGGAGAAAATTCTAAAAAAGGTCAGGAAGGCGCTGATTCAAAAATCTTCCAGCACCGCCAATATTGATTTTGACAGCGACATTTACCAAAAAGCGGAGGAACCGCTGGAAATAATTTTCGCACAGCAATTCACAAAACTCAACGGGAAATTTATTTATTGCGAGAACGAAAAAGAACTCTCTGAAAATCTTTCAATGTTAATGGAAGAGAATAAATGGGACAACCACGAGAAAAACGGGGAAGGCATATTTTGTTTTGAGAACAAAGCGAAAGAGATACTAAAAAAATCCGGAATTGATTTTTCAGAAAACGAAAAAGATGTTCGCCATGTGAATGTTGGAGTTTCTCTCTGCGAATTTCTGGCAGCAAGAACCGGAAGTGTGCTCGTTTCTTCCAAACAAACTTCCGGAAGAATACTACCTGCTTTTGCCAATTATCACATTGTTATTGCTTATTCTTCTCAATTAGTTTATACCATCAAAGAGGCATTGGGCGGCATCAAAAATAAATATAAGAACGATTTTCCCTCCATGATCGTAAATATTTCAGGACCCAGCCGTACGGCTGATATTGAAAAAACATTGGTGCAAGGCGCGCACGGACCCAAAGAAATTTATGTTTTCTTAGTGGATGGATAAAAACTGGGCAGTCATATTTTCTTCCGGAAATTTACAGAAAGCCGAACTTGTAAAAAGCCTGCTTGCTCATAACGAAATTCAAAGTGTTGTAGCCAATCACCAGGATTCTCTATATAAATTTGGAGATATTGAAGTGCTTGTAAACAGAGAGGATGTAGTGAAAGCAAAATTTATTCTGGATAAAAACAATCTTGGTTTGATCTGAGTTTCTTTTTTTTACACAACTGCAATGAAAATAAAAAAGGGAGCTTTCCTTTTTATTCGGAAAACTCCCTCCCAGTACCGAAGACGAGAATCGAACTCGTACAGGTGTTAAGCCTACTGGTGTTTGAGTCCACACGCTTCAACAAGAACTTTAAAAATTTAGCGAAAATACAATTCTCAACCCTGCAAAAAGGTGCAAAACCCTGCATTTCAGCACTCTAAAACAGCACTCCAACGGCACTCTAAATCATTCGTTTGGGTTTATTCAAAATACTTCCAGTCAAAGCAGAGAAGTAAGTAGCGTTCCCGTTGTCTCATAAAATGATTTTTTCTGGTTGACGTAGTTGACGCTTATCCTTTGCGGCAGGCGTAACATTTTTCCAAACCCGTTGAATTAATTTTACCCCAGAAATTTAATTCCATATTAACTAAAACCAAATCCAATGAACACACAAAACACACAACCCAAGAAACAGCGAAGCCCTTTCGCTTACGGCAAAATTGTATTTATAGAATACAGCACCGCTGAAAAGGGACAACATTTTATGGCTGTGATGCAAACAGAAGATGGTAAGCGCCAAGTTATTGCAAGATTTTTCCGCGAGTGGGACGCAGAAAACAAAAAAATGAAGTACACCGCCAAAGACCGCGAAGGCAAGGAAATTTTCCCCGCTGATTTCAATCTCTACGCCCTCAAGAAGAAATTTATTGAGAAAGCAAAAGAGAAATTACAGCAGTTCACGCAATCCCTTGCCCACGAGAAGATAGCAGAAAGCACAGAACCGGAAAAAGACAAAGCGCTTGAACAGATGAAAAGAGAAACTGAACTCAATGAAATGCGAGATGAAAAAGAAAAAGGGAAAGACAAGGGAAAACAACTAACCCGTTAAACAAAAAATAAATGTTCAACTCCAAAACACCACACAACATGAAAAACAATGATCTAAACTCCACAGGCGGGATTTACGATGAGCAACTGGAAGCAATGCTGGAAACCAGACATCAGGAATTGCTTAAACAAGCCCGCATTAAAGGAATGCATTTTGCTAAACAGAACCGCCCTCATCTGAAGGGTGATTCCCTTGAGTTCTACACAGGCGATATAGTTGCCGGGCATGATGGAATGATGGCCCTTGTGAATCAGAAACTACAGCACGAGACAAGCAAAGGAGAAGCCCAGATGCTTATTGCCGCAGCGGATGAAAAGACAAAAGAGAAGGAACAGAAAAAACAGGCTGCGGAGACAGAGCTTCACAACTTTGAACTCAAAAAGGAACAAAATGGGGAATCCATCCATAAAACCATTCCTGCTCCCGCCAGCAAGAATGTCAATGCAGTTCTTGGCATTATAGGACTTGCAGAAACTGTACTCAACATCACTGCACTGCAATTGATAGGCGGCAGCTGGATTTCTGCGCTCATTATGTCCGTAGGTATAACCTGTGGAATATTTGTGTTAGCTAAACAGCTTGCCAGATACCTGAAAGAAAGCGCCAATGATATTTTTAAGAAAAGACTGGTTGCCATAGGAGTTACATTGCTCGTGACGGGGGTGTTTTACATGATGGCTGTGTTAAGAGCAAAAAATATGGAGCAGCAGGCACATTTTCACATTAATCCTATCTGGTTTGTATTTATGAATCTAGTTTTTTGGGTAGGCACCGTCTGGTATATTTATAAAAATACCATCCCTAAACACCAGCAGGAGGAATATGCAAAACATCTTCAGGAGAGAGAACATTATGACAACCTGAAAAATCAGGAATCCCGGCTGGAAGCCGAAATCAAATCCATCAAGGAGGAACTTAGCAAAAAATTGAGCATGCTTTTGTATAAGCCGGAATATGCAAAACATCTGATTGAGCGCATCAGGCGATGGTCGGCAGAAGCAGTGGAAGCTTTTAAATCCGCCAATCTTACGCACCGCCCTGACCGCATGGCTCCGGATTGTTTCCACAACAGAAAAACAGGAGGCGATAATTATTCATCATTCACCTATTTAAAAGACTAATTACCATGAAAAAACTCACTACAGCAATCACAGTAATTCTTCTCAGCGCAGGAGCAGGTACAGCTTTTTACTCCTGCAATACAAATGCCTATTCAGTATCCGAGACCGTCATGCTTGACAAGACGGATAGTTTTCTTGCTGTCCCTGATTCCACCGCTGTCAGGAATTCATTCCATACCAGTACTGATTTATGGCAGGGATATGAATTCCGCCTGCTCATGCTGAGCGATGTAGATTTTAATTCCGTGCATGAAGCAAACCTTGCGCCCGCCTGCGAATACATTTCTAATTATTATGACAGGACAGACGAATCAAAGATGTTTCTATTAAAGATAGACAGCGCGTTTGAAAAAGTGAAATCCGTTCCATCCGGTAGAAATTATTCATCGCTTTATCTGCCGATTGCAGTGGAACTCAAACGCCTTTCAGAAAGCACAGCCAAACGCAGGATACTCGTAGTGTATTCAGACCTGATGGAAAACACCTCGCTGATTTCGTTCTATAAATCGGAAAAATTTCAGCTTATCAAAACAAATCCCAATTCAGTCAGGAGAATCCTAGAAAGTGAAATACCGATGCCTGATCTGAAAGGCATTGAGGTGTATTTGATTTACCAGCCCCAAAATAACTATGACAGCGAACTTTTCAGGGAAGTGTCGGGCTTTTACAAAAAATGGCTGGAAAGCAAAGGAGCCAAAGTGAATATAGGAGCGAACTTGATTTTGTAAGGACAACAAACAACACGAACCAAAACCAAATACCGATGGAACTCATAGAGACACTTATTACAGGGATCGCCAAGATAATCTGGAAGGCATTTCTGCTGTGCATTTACGGGATAAGCAAGCTGGCGGAAATAATCCTTAAACAGATCAATGATTTTCTGAAAGACACTATCAAATAATAAATAATACCCATGCTTGAAAAAATATTTGAAACAACATTTTCCATAATCGAAGGCACAATCAAAACAGGATTTGATTTGCTTGAAGTTGCTGTAACCGGAATTCCCAATAAGAAACAAGGATACAAAGCCGAGTTCGCTTCTCAGGGAACGCTTCTTTCTTCGAGGCAGTATGGCTTCTGTTTAACGGGTGATAAAAATCTATCCGTGAAAAATTCATACCAGAACGCATTGATAGTCGGAGGCACAGGCGTGGGAAAATCCTCCATCGTTTTGATTCCATCCCTCTATACCATGAAAGGCAGTTTTGTAATCCACGATCCATCGGGAGAACTCTATAATAAATCTGCAGGGTATTTGAAAGATAAAAATTATTCAATTAAACAACTGAATTTTTCCAAGCCCGATGCATCTTCAGGATTCAATCCTTTACAGAGAGCGAATACATCTTCAGAAATTCAGAAAGTATCAAGCATGCTCGTGCAGAATGCATTGGGTAAAGACGGGAACAAAGATGCTTTCTGGACAAACTCCGCAATCGCCCTGCTTGCCATGCTTATTACTCTCTTGAAAAAACAGGACAAACAATTTCAGAATTTATACAACGTCAGATTATTATTAAACGCAATGGGTGGAAATCCCGAACAGGTGGACAAACTATTTTCCAAACACGCAGATGAAAATCTATTTTCCGAGTACAAAAGTTTCCTGAGCGCGGATGAAAAGATAGTTTCAGGAGCAGTCGCTACCTGTAAAGCAGCATTACAAACTTTCTCTGATGAATCCATCGCAAAAGTAACATCTACCGACAACATAGATATGCAGGAGTTCAGGAATAAACCAACTGCTCTGTTTATACAAAACTCCGTTGCCGATCAGAAATATTATTCAACGCTTACGAGTATTTTCACAGAACAATTTTTCTCGCATATACTTTCAAGATTTCCGAAAGAAGATGAACAGGATATGTTTTTCCTTTTGGATGAAACCGCATCACTTATTTTACCAACGCTTCCGCCCGCAGTCGCCAATGTGAGAAAACACAGAGCGGGAATAATGCTCATCGTGCAGGACTTCGCCCAGATCATTCATAATTATGGACGATTCGAGGCGGATGCGATCAAATCAAACTGCTTTGCAAAAATGTTCTTTACCGGACAATCTTTGGAAACTTCGCGCGAACTGGAGCAAACCCTCGGGAAATTTGAATACAAAGACAAAGAAGGCAGGAAAGCAACCCGGGAGCTTATGACAAAGGACGAAATACGCACCATGAAGCTAAACCGCGCTTTGCTCCTCTGCGGGCATCATCCGCCCGTTATCCTCCGGCTGAAACCCTATTATGAATCGCGCATTTTCCGCTTATATAGCGAAATAATGCCTCCGGTGCTACCTAACTACCTCCCTGACACCTTACCCGCTTTAAAGCTTAATGACAACTAAAGCCCGCAATAGAATCAGGAAGAATACAAGCCTATGGGCGTATCTTGATTCCGTGGGTGTATTGGAAAATGGAACTGAAGAGGAAATCAAGCAAGCCAAGAAACAATACTGGAAAAAATATTTTCTTCAGTACAAGCAAAACAGGAGAAAAGACAGACCGGAGTTTCCTATAGGACTATCAAAAAAGAACGGAGAATACGAGAGAATAAAAAGGGCAGCGAGTAGTCATAATATGACTACAAGTTCTTTTCTAAAAAAATCTGCCTTGGCGTATATCAATAAAGTGTATCTCGTTCCTGACAGGCAGCAGGTATCAGGCATAGAGCAGATGCTCTCGCAGATATTAAACGAAGTAAGACAACGGAAAAATCTACCCTATATGGAAATTGAAAAGAGAATCGAAGCCATAGAAATGAAAGTAGATAAACTGCTGCGTCATCCGCCTGAGATAATAGCCACCATAAACCATGATCGTTAAAATCAAAACAAGAAAGCGACCCAGCTTCAAACAGCTGCTTGATTATATGCTGCACGATAAAGATCGTCTGTTTGATGAAAGAGGAAATAGTTTTGTTATTGCTCATAACCTCAGAGGCAATACTATTGATGATTGGACGGAGCAATTCAAGCAGAATGAAACATACAGAACCCGTAAAAGAAAAGACAGCGTTATGCTCACGCATGAAATATTGTCTTTTCACAAAGACGAAGAGAATATTTCTCTTGAGAAAATGGAAGATATGGCAAGGGAATACATCCGGCAGAGAAACCCCAATGGAATTTTTCTTGCTGTTCCACATACAGATAAAGAACATTTTCATATTCATATAATCGCCTCCGGTGTGGAATACAAAACAGGGAAGGCGATGCGGATGAGTAAGGAGCAGTTTCAAACATTAAAAAAGAATATTCAGTCGTTTCAGCAACAGGTATATCCCGAACTCAGTAAATCAATTGTTCAGCATGAAAAGAAGGACAAAGCGAAAATCACTGACAAAGAATATCAAATCAAACTGCGAACGGGGAGAGAAGCATTGAAAGAAGAACTGGCGGATAAAATAGATCAGTGCCTTTCAAAATCTAACTCAATGGAAGATTTTTTGCAGAGACTGAAAGACAACAGCATTAATCCTTATGAGCGGGGAGGGAAATTTACGGGAGTGTTGTATCAAAACAGAAAATTCAGATTTAACCGGCTACAGATAAATATTGCTAAGGTGGTGGAATTAAATAGAACGGTGGAAAGACAGAGACAGATTCAAATCATGAGAGGGGGGAAGAAAAATATGGCTAAAACAAGGGCTTGACAAGATAAAGAGTATATGCTATAAATTCTATGGCACCCCTCAAATATGAGGTCCCGTAATCAGGGGCAATCGTATTTTTCCCTTCAGTACTTTTCAAAACAAATAAGAAATGAAAAAAATAAAAATTATTACATCTATTTTTTTAGGATTTTTGATTACAAGCTCACTTATGTCTTGGATGTTGGCATATTTCCTAGGAGAGCCATTTAGTTTTCTAACTGTTTATCTTTCACTTATTGAAATAGCACTTAAGGGACAAACAGTGTTATTCATTATGGAAAGTTTTGGAGTTATCGTTCTAATTATTTCCTTGACGTTTATTTTTCATTCTCTAATGCCACAAGAAGAAGATTAAGTCAAAAGCACCAATTCAGTTGGTGCTTTTTATTTTTAACAAGACTAAGAATATTTTAATAGTTTTGATTGTCTCTTTATTGAGCTGGGAACAATACGATATAAATGAGCGAAGAAAAGGATATAGAAAAAGAAAAAATAGAATTAGAGAAAGAAAAATTAAAGCGTGAAATACGCGATTTGAAATATAATTGGTATGCGCGCGAATGGCGTGCTCCTAAAACCACTTTTTCTTTTTTAACATTTTTAGTTGTAATCGTTTCTACATTTTATGCCATTAAATCAGACTTTTTTAAAATAGAGGAGAAACGATTAGAAAATGAAAAATCTGAATTGAGAGATACAATTGGAAGATATCATGCCATAATTACTCATGATAAAATTGAAATAAAGAATCTAAAAGAAAGCATGAATGATTTAAAGAACAATTTAGATAGAGTGAAAAAGGCAACTTCTTATTATGCCGAAATAGAGAATGTCATAAAACAAAAAAAGATGCAGGCAGAATCAATGACTGAAGAGATTTTAAAACTTAATAAAGAAAATAATCAATATAAGGATGAAATCGAAAAATTATTAAGAGGAAAACTTAGGACGCCAACAGTAAATACATTAACTGCTAGTAATATTACAAGAACCTCTGTTGCTTTGAATGGCTCCGTTAATCCTAACGGATCTCCTGCATCAGCTTGGTTTGAGTTCAATGCAAATAATGTCGGTACTCAAAATGCTCTTAAGGGTATTTCAGATATTCTGATGACCTATATATTGACAGGTCTCGCCCCGAATACTAATTATTCATTCCGAATGACAGCAGTTAATGCGAACGGGGCGACAATAGGTAAAGTAATCACTTTCAAAACCCTTGAATAGAAAAATCTGGAACTTTTATTTCTAAATTTTAAAATAAAAAATCTTTTTTAATGGCACATCAAGAGCTTTACTGATTTTCCGAATTGTAAGCGCAGTCGGGTTAGTTCTTCCTGCTTCTATTCTCCTCATGTTTGATTTTTCGAAATCGCATCTGTAGCCTAATTCAATCTGGCTGATTCCTCTCTTCTTTCTCAGCTTCGCTATTTGTTTTCCTAATTGAATAAGGAAATCCTTTTCCTCTGAAAGTGCCATAGTGTATTTTGTTTTCAATATGCAAGGTCAGAGTATTCCTAAAAAATAAGGTTATCATTTATGACCACTATATTATTTTTTACATACCTTTGTCATAAATGACAACCAGTCATAAAAAATCAAACACGATGAAAACAAAAATCTTTACTGCTGCTTTGTTCTTTCTGCGCGCATCAAGCGGGTGGGGACAGAGTTTCGTTAGTCCGGTGGATAACAGAAACACTACTCAATGGTATGCATCTTATAATAATGGTTCGCCTAATAAATATCACACCGGAATGGATATGATCAATAATTCCATTAATAATTATAGTTATTCGACCCCCATCAAGGTAGCGGCAACAGGAATAGTTGTGAAAATTTTTGGACTTGAGATTAATAGTAATGGCAATAATAATTTAAGAGTATGGAATTCTTCTACGAGTACATATTCATGGGTAAATGCCCCAACTGCCGGAATGAATCACGGATTAGGTCAATGTGTTATTATTTACCATTCCCAGCTCGGATTATATACCCTCTACGGACATTTGGATGCAGTTTATTCTGATATCTCTGTTGGACAAACGGTTACTTCGGGTTCTGTAATTGGAATTATGGGAAATTCTTACAAACAATATTTGCGAGAATGTCTCACCGGAAATTGCAACTGCGGAACACCCGCAGGACCTTATCCTTCCGGCTATTCTTCATGGTCAAGTTTAGTTGTTTGCGATGCCAATGGTTTTGGCCCGCATCTTCATTTTGAAGCGAAAGACAGAGGAATACTTAGCGCCAGTAATGATGATAATACAACGCCATGGGGATATACTCCGGGAAATACCGGAACAAATATGCCGGGTCATCCAAATTGGTTCGGTTATCACGACCCCAATATTTTTTTAAACAACACGGTTCAGCTTTTATCCTCTCAGGTTCCTTTAGAAATTACGTATCTCCAAAGTAATCCATCCATAAATATCAGAGATTATCCAAGCACGAGTTCTTCGCTGTCACTCGTAATAAGCAGCGCTTCGCAAAGAAGCGATGGAAAGACACCTGCCTTTGTTGCTTCAAGAAAAGTAACATCGGGTTCAGATGTGTGGTATCAGATTCATTTACCAAATGCAACAATTGAAGGATGGAGCGCATCCGGATGGATTGCGGGAAATGTTGGAGGAACTCAATATTCAAGCGAGAATAATTCCCTGTGTCAGATGGAAATAAATCAACTCTCAGCGTGGATTTATCAAACGGCTTCAACATCGAGTACTCAATTAGGAGGATTATATGGCGGATCAACATTAAATATACCACAGCGGTTTATTCCTTTTGAAAATCCTGTCGGATGGTTCCATATTTATTCGCCCGACAAATTATCTCAGCAAGACGGATGGGTTAGTGGCAATTATGCTTCTTTAGTAACATCCTCAGGCTGCGTTGTAAGTGTTTCAAATATATATAACAGCATACATATAGAAATATATCCTAATCCAAATACCGGAACATTTACCATTGAAACTCAAGAGCAGGAATCCGAACTTACTATTGTCAATATCCTTGGAGAAAAAGTGTATCAATCAATAATTCAGCAACTCACTAATTCAACAATTGATTTAAGCGCACAGCCCAATGGGATTTATTTCATCCATATAAAAACCGAGCAAGGCACAGCAACCCAAAAACTAATCATCAACAAATAAAAACCTAAACACGATGAAAGCAAAATTACTCTTATTCTTTTTTCTTCTTCCCTGCTTTTCTTTTTCACAAGGCGCATGGACAGAAAAATCTAACTTTAGCGGAACCGCAAGACAAAATGCTGTTGCTTTCTCTATTGGCAGCAAAGGGTATATCGGAACAGGCAGCGATGGCGGATACACAGGGGACTTTTGGGAATGGGATCAGGCAGCAAACACATGGACGCAAAAAGCCGGTTTCAGTGGCACACCAAGAGCGCAGGCATCAGGTTTTTCTATAGGCACAAAAGGATATATCGGCACAGGAACCAATGGCACATTGATGCAGGATTTTTGGGAGTATGATCCCAATACGAATGCATGGATACAGAAAGCCAATTTTTTGGGAGGTGCAAGGAGAGATGCCGTTAGTTTTTCCATTGGAAATAAAGGATATATCGGGATGGGGTACGATGGAACATACCTTTCGGACTTTTGGGAGTATGATCCTGGCACTGACACATGGACACGGAAGACGGATTTCATCGGCACTGCTAGACATGCGGCAGTCTGTTTTTCAATCGGAACAAAAGGATATGTGGGGACAGGAGGAGGGGCTGTACCAACAAGAAATTTTTTTGAATGGGATCAGGCAAACAATACTTGGGCGCAGAAAACCGATTTTGGCGGTGTGGCAAGATTTCGCGCAGTGGGATTTTCCATTGGCACAAAGGGATATATTGGATTAGGAACTGATGGAAACAACGCGAATTACAAGGATTTTTGGGAATGGGATCAGGCAAATGATACATGGACACAGAAAATAAATTTTGGCGGAACGGCAAGAAGCGGAGCCGCACGCTTTTCTATCGGGAAAAAAGGATATATCGGAACAGGGTATGACAGCACCAACAATTTTAAAAAAGATTTTTTGGAATACGACCCTGCCGGCACCAGTATTAATGAATTTAACAATCAAATCAATATTTCTGTTTATCCCAATCCTTCAGCCGGAAAGTTCACTCTTACCTCTAAAATCACCAAAGGAGAAATTTCTGTTTACAATGTTTGCGGAGAAAAAGTGTATCAATCAGCAATTCAGCAACTCACTAATTCAACAATTGATTTAAGCAACCATCTCAACGGCATTTATTTTCTGCAAATAAAAACCGGGCAAGGAACAGCAGTAAAAAAATTAATCATTCAAAAATGAAAATAAAAAAAATAATTTCCTCATCCATTATTACCAGTTATCTAATAATAGCAGCAAATATTACTTCCAATGCACAGGAAAACAATAGGTGCAATTTTGAAATTGATAAAACAGATGAATTTACTTTTGAACGAATTGCACAAACAAAAAGATTTAAGATTATAAGTCAAACTGTTGGTAATGCATCGAAAATCAATGTGTATGTGACTTTTAAATATAATAATGGGAAAAGAATGATGGGTCTTAGCGCTACTTACCGGGCTGGTGGTGCTGCCGGTGCTGCTTTATTAGTTTTGAATCCCGCTCAAACTCTTGCTAATGCCACATTTCAAGATGCAGCATATGTACAATCTTGTTATATACAATTTTCAGATAAAAGCAATTTTAAATTAGAAAGTGATCCTGATGAATATCAAACACAAAAAGGAACAGAATTTTTCATTCTGACAGATGAAGATATTTCAAGAATCACAAAAGATAAAATTATAAAAATGAGACTCGCATTTGGGCGTTCGGTGAATACAGAAACTACACATGATTGTGAAATAAAAGAAAAGGTAGCCGATGATATACAAAATGCTGCAAAATGTATTGCAAACATAAAAACAAACATGCCAAAGACAGAAAGCAATAAAAGAACAGGTCAAAGTAAACAAAATAGTAAAGAAATGCCAGTCCCAAAAAATGATACTGCTACGGTTACCTTATATAAACAATGGAAATTCGCCACTCAAATAGATTCAAGCGGTTCTCTCGTAGATTTAAAATTCACATATATTTTACAATTCTTTAATAATGGTACATATATATGTACATCTATTCTAAAAAATGGGACAGTGACTCCCTCGACTGGAAAATTCCAACTTCTAAATGAGAATAAAATTTTGGTGATGACACCGGATGGTGTTGATAAAAGTACGAGTTCTATTATTGCAAAGCTGACAAAAACGGAATTACATACGAAACATGAAAAGAGTGGGTACATTTATGTTGCGTACTAAATAAAAAAATAATCATCATTCAAAATGAAAGCACAATGAAAAAACTTCTCCTCCTCGCATTATTCGCATTCCTCGTCTTTTCTGTTAACGCACAGAATTCAACCGAAGAATATAAAGGCATCCGTTTTGAGACTGGAACCATTGCCGAAATTTATACCAAAGCAAAAAAAGAAAACAAACCCATCTTTGTGGATGTTTACACCACATGGTGCGGACCCTGCAAATGGCTGGCGAAAAATGTTTTTACCAACGATACCGTTGCCCGTTTCTACAATGAGAAGTTTATTTGTTATTCCATAGACGCGGAAAAAGGGGAAGGACTATCCTTTGCCAAAGAGTACAAAATAAGCGCTTACCCCTCTTTGCTTTTTCTTGATTCCACAGGAAGAGTGCTGCGCAGGGCAGTGGGCGGAAGGGCGGTGAAGGAGTTTGTTGCACTCGGAGAAAAAGCGTTAGACCCTGAACAACGGCTCACAGTTTGGCAGGATAAATATGCTTCCGGCAAGCGCGATCCCGAATTCATCCGTCCCTACATAGATGAGTTGGCAGAGGCAGGCATGTATGAGGAACAAACCGAAATTATTTTCTGGTATTTCTATGCTTTGTCCGAAAGGGAATGGATTACGAAAGAAAACTTTGAGGTGATAAATAAACACTGCCGAAACAGCGAAGGTCAGGGATTTCAAAACCTGCTGAAAAACAGGGAGAAATTCCATGCAGTGGTTGGCAAAGAAAAAGTGGATAAGAAAATTTATGATGTGTTCTATGGTGATTTATTGAGGAGGTATGTTGAATATAAAATAGTGGACGGAAAGTATGAAGCATCAATAAATGAAGAGAAATACAAAGCGGCTATTGATCAGATAAAAAATTCCGGTCTTGAGCGGGCAGATGAATTGATAATGTACGCCAATATCAGTTATTTTGAGATAAAAGGGGATATGAAAAAGTATATGGAACTCAAGGATACATATATCAATAAATACAAGATGAATGATTGGAATCACCTGAATGGCGCTGCCTGGGATGTTTATGAGAACGAAAAAATCACAGATAAAAAATCTTTGCAAAAAGCGCTGGCTTGGATTAAACGCTCCGTAGAATTGGAAAGCAATTATTATAACAACGATACGGAGGCAGCTCTTTTGTATAAAATGAAGAACAAAAAAGAAGCAATCAAAGCAGCCGAAAAAGCCATTGAACTTGCAAAGAAGGATGGAGCAGATGCAAGTGTTACAGAGGAGTTGCTGGAGAAGATAAAGAAGATGAAATAAATTTCTTCAAAAATCTAGTACAAAATATTTTCAGTCACACGCAGAGATAGTTTTGCAGTAAAACATGATGAAAAGCATAAATAATATATGACATAAATACCTATCGTTTGGGTATTTAAAGATATTGCTTTAGTGTTTCTTTTGTATACATTTGCTGATACTTACCATCAACATCAAATTTCAAAAATCCATTGTTCACATGAAACCCACATGGTTGAATAACCACAAAGGTGGATGAAAATTGGGTGCTATGATTATCTTTGGTCAAAACAAACATTCATAAAACACGAACAAACACAAGTAGTATAAGTAGAGTTAAAACAAACAGCATAAAAAAATTAAAAGGTCGATTTTTACTGGAGGTTGAAATATGTTTTACGAAAGTAGAACAAACCCCGAACATGAAACTGACTTCAAACGCTAAGAACAAAGGACTGTTGCCACGAGCACGCAAATGAAATTTTTTTATCCTTAGCCGTTTTTTTTATTATGCTATTATTAAACGAAGATTGAGTACAATATACTATTGAAATTAACCTAATTTTAATTAGAGGAATAGAACTATGTCGTTAAATAAAATAAAACAAAGAATTCAACTAAATATTTTCAAATGAAAAAATTATTTACCCTCACCTGCTCCATCGGAGTCATCGCAATTTTCTTTGCACAACTTTCTTTCTCGCAAGGCACCTGGACACAGAAAGCCAACTTTGGTGGAACAGCAAGGTTTGGGGTAACCAGTTTTGCCATTGGCACAAAAGGATATATGGGAACAGGATGGGATGGCACTACTTTGTTTCAAGATTTCTGGGAATATGACCCGCAAACAGACACATGGACACAAAAAGCTACTTTCCCTGGCATAGCAAGGTTTGTTGCAGTTGGTTTTTCTTTTTCTGTCGGCACTAAAGGGTATATCGGTACCGGATGGAACGGAAGCGGTCAAACCGACCAATCCGATTTTTGGGAATATGACCAGACAACAAATGGGTGGACGCAAAAGGCAAGTTTTTTAGGAGGACAAAGGAATGGCGCAGTAAGTTTCTCCATTGGAAATAAAGGATACATAGGCACAGGATGGAACATTACCGATTATCCGGTTTATTTTCACCAGGATTTTTGGGAATACAATCCTCAAACGGATATATGGGCACAGAAGTCTAACTTCCCGGGATCAGGCAGACAAGGCGGTGTGGGTTTTTCTATCGGCTCAAAAGGATATATTGGATTGGGTGGTGGTGGATCGGGATCAACTCTGTCAACTTATTTTCAGGATTTCTGGGAATATGATCAGCAAACAGACACATGGGTACAAAAAGCCAATTTTCCTGCCGCGGGAAGACATTTTGCTGTCGGCTTTTCTATCGGCACACAAGGATATATAGGTACAGGCGGAATTTATCCAAGCGGACCTTATTATTCTGACTTCTGGGCTTGGGATCAGGCAACTAATGCATGGACCCAGAAAGCAAACTTTGGAGGAACAGCAAGAATGTTCGCTTCCGGTTTTTCTATTGGCACTAAAGGGTATTTAGGCACAGGATGGGATGGTGCCTCGCAAAATGATTTTTGGGAGTTCTCTCCTGCATCGCCAAACCTTCCCGGCTCCTCCTGCGCTACTGCTATTGATTTAGGCAGAGGCGATACCACTGTAAACAACATCACCATGACCGACAGTGTGATGTGGTTTAAGTTTATGGCGGATTCTTCATCTATAGCAGTTACTGCTGTAAAAAATACAGGTAGCATAAGCAAGATGATGATTTGCAGTGGTTCTTGCAGTTCTTTAAATGTATTTACAGCTATTTCATCGGGTGGGAATGACACTCTTTTAATAACGAAAAAAGGATATGTAAAAAATAATATCTATTATCTTAAGCTTATCGGAAGTAATTTCTCTCTGTCAAAACTTGTTATAAAAAATTTAGGACTAAGCTGCGGAGATTATTTTGCAATAAAGTACAATTCCTCTGTCCACGATATTAGCTGCAGCAATCCAAGCCCTTCGGTAACTATTACCTATGATATAAGTCAGAATTGTGCTTGCCCTCTTTGTGTGTGTGCAATGGGCATACTCAATAATTTTTACCTGACAGATGCCGGTAATAATATTATCCAAACTATTACTTCAGATGCTGAATATTTTCAATATTGCTCAACTTCACCTTCTGCTGCATGTGCGGCTGCACCTCCTAACGGTTGTGGCAGCACAAGTTCTTGGTGTGGCGATCATGCAAGTAAAACATTTTCTCTTTCCAATTTATGCTCTCTCTCCCCAGGCGTTTATTATTTGGCAATTAAAACAGAAGCTACTCTTTTCGGCTGTACTTCCATGCAATTTATTAATGCAGAGGCGCAGGATTATGCGGGCTCTCCTATCAGCAGCGGGTTTTCAGGCCCCTTTACCACAACATCTGGTACCCTATATCAGGTTGTCAGAATCACTGTTCCAGCTCATGTAAGTGTTACCGCAACCCCTGTTCCTTCTAACGGTTGCAGTAATGGTTCCGCAACAGCAGTTCCATCAGATGGTTGTACCCCTTACACCTATTCATGGAACACCATTCCTGCACAAACTACACAAACTGCAAATAATCTCTCTGCAGGAAATTACCAGGTTACCGTAAGGGATGCGCAAGGATGCTCTGCAACGGCCGCTACAACTGTTGGCGGTAATACCGCCATTGCAATTACCCTGTCAAAAACAAATGCGGCCTGTTCGGCTGTGTGCAACGGGTCAGCCGCAGCGGGTGTAACAGGTGGACAGTCGCCTTATGCTTATTCATGGAATCCGGGAGGAGCAACCACTTCTGCTATATCCAATTTATGCGGAGGCGCTTACACGGTAACTGTTACCGATGCTGCCGCATGCACAAAAACTGCAGGCATAACGGTGCCAACAAATCCTTTGCCCACAATAACTGTGGCTCCCGCTTCTGTAACCATTTGCATTGGACGTGCTGCCACTCTCACAGCCGGTGGAGCAAGCACCTACTCATGGTCGCCTGCCACAGCATTAAGTTCAACCACGGGTGCTGTTGTAATAGCTAATCCTACGGCAACCATTACTTATACAGTAACAGGAACCAATGCCAGCGGCTGCAGTAATACTGCTTTGGCAAAAGTTACTATTTCTTCCACGCCCACAGTCACTATTACCGGACCCACAATCCTCTGCCAGGGACAGGGTGCAACATTGAATGCAGGCACGGGATACAACAGTTATTTATGGAGCACAGGAGCAAGTTCACAAACTATACCGGTAACTGCTTCAGGAACTTATACTGTAACCGTTGCCAACGCTAATGGATGCACAGCAATTGCAACCCTTAATCTTACTGTTTATCCTTTGCCAATCGCTAATGCAGGCAATGATAAAACTACATGTTCTGGTACTCCTGTTAGTATAGGCAGTCTTCCTGTAGCAACAAATACATATGCATGGACCTCTGTCCCTGCCGGATTTAATTCAAATGTTGCAAATCCAACTGTAACTCCTACTATCGGTATAACTACCTATAATCTTTTAGTTACCGATGCCCACGGATGTCAAAGCACTGATGGGATGACAGTTACTGTTATTCCTTCACCTCCCAATGCAGAATTCGGTTATTACGATGAATATTGCATGGGCAGCCAATTCATGTTTATGGCTTCCACAACTCTAAATACCAATAGCCGGGAGTGGAATTTTGGAGACGGAACTCCTCCGGTTACAACTACTGTTGCCACTGTTTACCATACGTATTCAAAGCCGGGAGAGTATGTGGTTACGCAGAAAGCTTGCAATGCTAATCAGTGCTGTACCAGCACTTCTTATACAGTGCACGTTACACCTACAACTGCAGATTATAATGATAATTGTTGTTCATTGAATTATCCTTATACTTATAATGGAAATAAAACCATTGCATCTGCTGCAGACGCAGTTAACTTTTTTGGAAACACAAACCTTGTTTCTATAAGAGGAATTTTAAGAATCACCAATAATCAGGCGGTTACTTTCTCAACTAAAAAGGTACTATTTGGTCCTTGGGGAAAATTAATTATCGAACCCGGATCATCACTTACCTTAGACAACTCCACCCTTGATGGTATTATGTGCAGCAAGATTGTCACCAAATATTGCAGCGATTGCAATCCCCCGAGAAACATTACCCAGGCAACTTTACCTGTTATGTGGCAGGGGGTGGAAGTATGGGGAGATGAAGCAAAAACTCAGGCGCAGATTTACCAGGGGAAAATTGTAATTCAGAATAATTCCAGTATCCTGGATGCTCACAATGCCGTTGTTCTCGGGCAGCCCAATGGCGCTTCCTATATATCTGCAAAAAGCGGAGGAATATTGATTGCAACCACCAATAGTCTGTTTAAAAATAATGGCTATGGCATAAAAGTATTTCCTTATAAGTTTCCAGAAATAAGCAGGGTGCAAAATTGTTCTTTCCAATCTGATGCACTGCTTGACCCGGGTTATGATCTGAATAACACGCTTGGCTACCGGTATCCGGATGTATATAATCTCTCTTACGGATATGCAAATTCCCTCAAAAGAACTTATACTGATATATATAGCGATGGCACACAACGCCTGCGCATTATGGATAATACCTTAAACAATGCTGAGTACGGTGTGATCTCCGGTAATTGTGCTAACTGGTATATTCCAGGCACGGGTTCCGGGAATAAATTTTATAACATGAAAAGCGCCATAACGTTCGTTAATTGGTACTCTACTATTTTTGGTAACCGCATTGAGTATAATAGATTTGAGTACATAACCAATGTATATGGATGGGTAACGATTGGCGGTTCACAATACGATGGCATCAGAGATAATTCATTTAATCCAACCCTTTCTGTTACAACTCAAAATAATATGGTGGCTTTGCTTATGGATAACTGCTCCGGCTTTAATGTAAATGATAATACATTTCGATTAATGAGTCTCGGGGTATGGGCATTTTCTTCGGGCACAGCCGGAGGAACTATCGGCTTTGATGCTAAGGGCAATACATTTGACCGTTGCAAAACAGGAGTAAGAGTGCATGGCACCAATCCTGCTTTGCAGATAAAGTGCAATAATCATTTAAATAATAATCAACTTGCTTCACCTTATTTTCTTGACTGGTACTTGCCCGCTTCAACTCCTGCGGTTACTCTTGCCAACCAGGGGAATTTTGCCAATACATCCACCCATGATCCGGCAGGAAATGAGTTCAATCAAACTTTGCCAAACCAGTTTAAAGATATATGGTCTACAACCCCATTCAATTATCTTCATCATGACCCGAGTAATAGTCCTTCAGTGAAACCGGGATTAAACGGTCCTGCTACTGGACAAGTTCTTACCACTGCTAACCTTTTTCAATCAACATATACGAAAAACAGTACTTCCTGTTTTCCAGCGCCTGACCCATGCGGATGCAATCCATCCTGCTGCCGGCTTGCAAGCATATCTAATCTGACAACACAAATCAATAGTTTAGGGATAGTATATAATAATACACTTGCTAATCTTGACCAAGGGCAAACAACACAACTGATTGCCGCCATCAACGGGCAAGCATCTGCTCAACTCAGAACCGCCAGCAGCAGCACTAACAATACCACTGTTTCTGCCGGAAACCTGAAAGACATGCTGCTTGCCGCTTCGCCCCTGAGTGACGAAGTGCTGCTTGCATTCATCAACCGCAGCGCACAAACGCCTCCCGGAATTTTCAAGGATGTGATAATCCCGAATTCTCCTGTATCAGATGATGTACGTACTGCTTTGTATGCAAAACTTAATTCTATGCCTCCGGGAATAGTAAATCAAATTAAGGCAGCACAACTCAGCGCTCAATACAGCACGCTTACGCTCATCAGCAGGCAATTAGAATCGGCAACCATTAAAAGACAAATGCTGATCAATGATGCTGTTACGTATTATGCCGATACCAACGATGTGGATTCAGCCATTGTAATGTTAAGAATTGAAAATTCAGTGCAAGCCGATCAAACCATTGCAGCTACACTGATTGCAGCAGGAAGATTTGCCGAAGCGCAAACACAATTATCGGCAATGACGGCAAGCTCGGCAGAAGAGCAGGCATTCATTGACCTTCAAAGCATGCTGCTGAATCTGGAGCAAAGCGGCAAAACTGTGTTTGAAATGGACAGCGTGCAGGAGCAATTGGTAAGACAGGTTGCAACAATGCCGGTATCCTGCCTTGCCCGCACCAATGCAAGAGCCATTTTATTCATTGTATTTAATGAGCAGTTCAGCGATGAGTTCCAATTGAACAGCAGCCTGCGCATGATGCAGATGAATTCTGAAAGCAATGAATATCAATTTACTCCGGAGCATAAATATCTCGGAGAAAATTATCCCAATCCGTTTAACAACACCACGATAATTCCATACATTTTACCTGAAGGAAGCAACGGTATGATACGGATTTATGATGTGAACGGAAAGCAGATTGGCTCCTATAATTTAATGGAAGGAATTAACCAATTGCAGATAAGTACGAATACATGGAACAGCGGTGTATATACGTATAGCATGGACATAGATGGAATGGAAATGGAACACAGAAAAATGGTATTGATAAAAGAATAAAAAATGTATAAGAAAACGCGTATAATAATAATGCTGTTTGTATTGGCAAATGCCGGTGTATTTTCACAAAGCTGGTCAGGATTAGGTGACTGTCTTTCCGGATACAATACCGGCAAAATGATTGACTACCAAAACAATTTATACATAGTAGGAGCGGGTATTGCCTCCTGCAACAATATGAAGGACACCGGTTTGATTTTTTTTGACGGACAAAAATTCAATCCTGTATCAGGAACGCAGGACGCTGAAACTTATGATATGACAATTTACAATGATACATTAGTTTTGGGCGGTGGTTTTACATACGCAGGAACAGATCCATGGCCTGGTACTTCTAACACTTATGGACTTGCAAAATGGGATGGCAGCAATTGGTCAACAGCTCATGTTTTTTATAATGATCATTGGATATCAGCCGTTGCTGTTTATAAAGGAGAGTTGTATGTTGGAGGCAATTTTACACAAATAAACGGCCAGCCCTTTGGTCGCATAGCAAAATGGAACGGCAGCCAATGGACAAGTGTGGGAGGAAGTTTTTATGGTGACAATAGTGTAGACTGTATGACTGTTTTTAATAATGAATTGTATGTTGGAGGTCATGTAAGCCTACCCAATGTTTCCAATAACTATTATAATTGTGTTCGGTGGAATGGTACTAAATGGGACAGCGTAGGTGGAAAGTTTGGACCCAATTGGGTAACTTCTTTATGTGCCGATACAATAAACAACAAACTATATATCGGTGGCGGAATTACTTACGCTGGTACTGTTCCTGTTTGGTCTGTAGCCCAATGGGATGGAACAAATCTTTCTTCTCCGGGTGGATTTGCAATTACCGGTGGCGCTCTTACAATGTGTATGTTTAATAATGAACTGTATGTAGGGGGAACAGGATTCAGTGATACAACTTTTGCAAAATATAATGGAAGTACATGGTCATCTATTTCTCATAGCCCTCACAATGGCGCACCCCAAGCTCTTTGTGTTTACAATGGCAACTTATATGCAGGAGGGAGTTTTGATTCCATAGGGGGAGTTGCAGCGCATAACATTGCCTGCTATGGAAATACTTGCCCGCAGGGAGTGGGAGTGCAAGAGCTGCAGGTTTCAGGTTTAAAGTTTAAAGTGTTTCCTAATCCGGCAAAGAGGGAAATAAACATTGAGTTGACCGCCTCACCCCACCCCTCTCCAAAGGAGAGGGGGTTTGTTGCACGAATAAAAAATTCGTTAGGGCAGAATATCTTTGAGCAGAAGTTTGAGAAGGAACTAAAAATAAATACTTTTGATTTTAGGAAAGGGATTTACTTCGTTGAGGTTTGTACAGTGGAAGGGGAGGTGTGCCATATGGAGAAGGTTATTATCCAGTAGGATTCTTCTTTCTGGAATTTAGGGGTCGGGGGAATGCTTCCCCCGCAAGATTGCGTTTGGGCAGGACGATAGGACAGTCCAAACGCAATCTTGCAATGCGTGCAACGACATTTATATTTTTTTACATAAATTTGAATTGGAATTGCTATCTTCGTAATTAAATAAGTAGTAGTTGCCATAAGTAATTATTGTTGAAATGAGCGATAACAAGGATAAAAACCCACCGAAAACTAAACTACCCTCACCTATAAGGTGAGGGGTTTAAATTGTGGACTTTAAGTCCACCCAAAAAAACACCAGGATTGAAAAACATAGTATTATTAAAAAAAACAATTCTCAAAAAATGGATGCTAAAGCCTTCACCTAAAGGTGAGGGTTTTTCTCCCCGTATGAGACAATAAATTTAAGCTACCTGAATTTGGCAATGAGATATTTCTTGAAGTAGTAAAGACCCTAATAATCGGAGGTGTTTTATATATTTTACATGAGATAGTTGAGACAATAATTGAAATTCTTCCTGCTGCGTACAGCTCATTGTATTCAAATATAATAGTTTTATTTGTTTTAATTTTTATTTATGTTTCTGTTCGTACTTTTCAAAAAATTAAACAAAATAGAGGACATTCATTTCCGGGGATTGATAATGATTTCACTATAAAAAACGCTGTTATAACACATAAAATAATAAATAAAAAAGAATTTTCTCATACTAGGGCATACACCTTAACAGCGCTAAGAGATGGTCTTTCAAAATATAAAGATCAATTTAATTGGACAGGAAATAAATATGAAATGTCCTGTACGAAGCTTGGTCAGCGGTATGTAGAATTACCTAGAGTAGATTCTTACTCAGGATACGAGGTCTTTTTTGGGCACGTTCCACAAAAAAATGATGATGTTGAAGTTGAACTATTTTGGAAATTACATGATGATCATTTGGTTTCAGTTCCCTTTGTTTGTAAAACGATATATGAACCGACACTGAAATTAAAAATGGTTCTTGAAGTTTCAAAAGGACTAGATATTAAGCAAGTTATATGTCAAGAGTGTTTTAGGAATAAATGCTCAATTCCAATAAAAACGGAAATAATTGATGTTCCTGAGTCAGGTATTGTTGTTTGGGAGCCACCGAACCCAAAATTGATGTATAATTATGAAATGAAATGGCATTCAGGACTTACGCATTTAAAAATTTGTTATACGCATTAAATATCAACCAATTACATTATCAATAAGGTTATTCACAAATTAGAATAACATTCGAGTCACCATGTACCTAACCTGTTTTCAAAACTACATCTTACACACTGCACTATGAAATTTTAATGCGTAAATCCTGAAATGGCATTATGCTAATTAGAAATAATAATTACATTTGCCAACACAAAATAAATGCTATATAATATCGTTATTAGCAATTAATAAATACATTTTCAATGGGAGATTAAATTCTTCAAATATTATTAAAGAGTTATTGTCTCAGATTTTTCTCAACAAATCACTCTTTTTATTACCCCAATTTTGCTTTAGTTGACTGGTTGCATAACCTTTCACTTGACAGATTCCCCCTATCCTATATAATATAATTGGTTAGAAATTAAAAATTAACATACCAAATACATATATCCATTTATGGTCGCAAGACCATTGATCCCGCTAAATAGGGGATTATCCTTACAGATAAATGGTGGTTGACAAAGGTATTGACACATCGCTATAATCAAGGTGTCAGCATATGCTGACCGTTCCGATTCATCGGGGCGCAAGCGAGACCGTCTATCCAAACCACAAGGTCTGTAAGCCGAGTGGAAGTAGGTAGGCGGTTTTGCTTATATGCAAGAAAAAATAAGTGCGTATATAGAATGGAAAAAAGACCATTCGCCAAAGACGAAAGATCCGTACCAGCGATGGCTCAATCGTTTCAATAGTTTCGTAGAAAAGAGGGAACTGAGAGACATAAACTTTCAGGATATAACCCGGTTCAGCAATCATATTAAAGGTATTTACTCGCAAAGAACCCATGAATACTGCATAGCGATACTACATGGCTTCTTCAAGTTCTGGCACGGGGAAGACAATGCCGTTTTGTCCCCGAACAAAGTAGTCGTTCCGAGATACTATCCCAAAAAAATGCCAGTCACATCAGAAGAGATATTTCAGAAACTCATCAATGAAGTACCTCCCGATGATTTTATCGGACTCCAAAGGCATCTCATCATACGCATACTCTGGGAAACAGGATGCAGGGTATCAGAACTGCTAAGCATTGATATAAGCAACATCAATTTTGAAAAAAAATTCGCCACGATTGAAACAAGGAAAGCCTTCGTGCACAGGAGAATCTTCTGGTCGGAAACAACAAATGAACTGCTGCTGAATAAATATCTGCCGCTCCGGTCAAAAGCCAAAACCGATTCCATTGCGCTTTTTGTCGGATCATACAAAGGCGGGAAGTACAGCGAACGCCTAAATCCAAGACAGGTTCAAAGAACCATAGAACATCTTAGAAAAAAATTAGACATTCCCGACAGGATCACACCGCACTCATTCCGGCACGGCAAAGCCCATCAAATGCTTGAGCGCGGAGCATCGGTGGTGGATATACAGCAAATACTCGGGCATGTATCGCCAAATTCCAGCTTTGCCTACCTGCAATACTGGGGGAATGAACTGGAGAACAGAGCCATGAAGTTTTTATAAAAAAGATTTTTCCACAGCTACTATTGCATTATCAGGTGGCTATGATATACTTTCAAACAAACGGCACTTTCAGAAAAATTATATCATATCCGGTAGCGTTAAGAGGGGAATAAAAACCCTTTATTTAATATAAATCTACTCTGTCGCACAATATCAGTTTCCGCGACAGGAAAACGAATTAAATAAAGAAAATCACCCTTAAAGTTTGACGAAAAACAGTGTCAGAAAAAAGCACTACCGGATTAATTTCTGGTGGTGCTTTTTTGTTCTTTACTGAATTTGTGCCTGACTGATAACTGCCCGCTAACGCAGGAAGGTCGGGCACAGCGGCATGCGGAGAGGGTGAGAGGAAAAAAAGTGAGAATGCTTATGAAAACTTACAGCGTAGGCACACAGGGGGAGAAATTCACTCCGTATACCGCTGTGCAAACAGCAAGGTCGAAGATTACAAACCAAACATCTTAACGACATATATGCAACTATTTAATGTGTGCAGTAAAAAAGTTTACGAGAAAAATGGAGAGCGTAAAATAAAATGGATGAAAGCAGGGCTGCTTAAGATAGCTGACAGCGGAAAAATATTTTTAAGTTTCTTTCATTTGCCTGATGTCGAATACCACCTTTTCGAACATGAGCCGAAGAAGGAAGAAGTCATTCAGTTAGATGAATAGGCATAAGGTAACCTTCGTGCCGAACGAAGTATTTGACGAGTACTTGAAAGAATTAAAAGGCATAGAACTAAAATTGCTTTTGATCATTATCCGGCAAACTATCGGCTGGCAAAACAAAAATGGAAGCAGAAAAGAAAGCGACTGGATTTCCTCAAGCCAGTTGATAAGCAAAACAGGAAGCTCCACCCGCGCGATTACTTCCGCCACCGATGTTCTTGTGAG
Source organism: Bacteroidota bacterium (assembly GCA_016213435.1). Classification (GTDB taxonomy): domain Bacteria; phylum Bacteroidota; class Bacteroidia; order Palsa-948; family Palsa-948; genus Palsa-948. The sequence continues at coordinate 2,226 of JACRAL010000105.1, read as the reverse complement.
CCGGAAACTCATAGCTGTTTTCAGTGATGCAGGAGAACGGCTTGATACTCCTGAAAAAAGAAAAGGGAAGAAACGGCTTTACTATCGTCTTTCAAATTTAAGCATTCCGGCTGTGGATTACGAGGGGAAAGATGGGGAATAAGCCGGAATAACCTGCCTGCCTTCAGAAAAAATTGCCGAGCAACCTCCGCAAAAATTGCTGATAACAAAAGAAACTCTTACAAAAAAGAATTACTATTATAATAATAACAACAAATGACTTACGCTCAATTAAAAAACTACCCATTCAACCCCGAGCAATTATGCAAACTGGAAAATGAAATTGACAAAGAAGGCGGTTTTGAAAAGCTGATGATCAGCAAAAAAGCATTGAAGAAAGAAGACGGCACTACCGTGATCGCTGTTTACGAAGACATAGAAAAATACAAAGAACTTTTTTTGACTGAAGAATACGAATCGCTTCGTTCCATTTACGATACGCAAGTACCCTACGCGTTTTGGGGGATTCTTTACGAAGCATTAACTAAAATTCGGGAAGCACAATGAAACCTCCTCTGACCTACTACGGAGGCAAGCAGAAGCTGGTAAACGATATTCTGCCTCTGATACCGGAACATAATCTCTACTGCGAACCTTTCTTCGGAGGAGGGGCGATATTCTTTGCCAAGCCAAAATCCGAGATAGAAGTCATCAACGATACCAACGGAGACCTGATAAATTTTTATAAAATCGTCAAGACAAAATACAGGCAATTAGAGAAGGAAATAAAGCAAACCCTGCACAGTCGGCAAGAGCATTATCACGCGGCTAAAGCGGTACTGGGCTTTCCGGAGTTATTCAGTGATATTAAACGCGCATGGGCGATCTGGGTCGTGGCTAATCAGGGCTACGCCTCGCGCCTCGATTCAACTTGGGGATATGATCGTAAAAGAAATACTTCGGCAAAGCGCCTTCATAAAAAGCGCGACAGTTTCTCAAAGGAATATGCAGAACGATTGGAAGAAACCGAAATTGAAAACAGCGATGCGCTGAATGTCATAAAATCAAGGGACAGCAAAAACAGTTTCTTCTACTGTGATCCGCCTTACTTCAATTCCGGCATGGGGCACTATGACGGCTACTCGGAGCAGGATTTTGAGAACCTGTTGAAACTGCTCTCAAACATGAAAGGAAAGTTTCTTTTAAGTTCTTATCCTTCGCCATTGCTGAAAAAATACATCAAGAAAAACAAATGGCATACGAAAGAAATTGAAATGCCTCTGTCTATGACGGCAAGGTATAAATCAGGGAAGAGGAAAATGGAGGTGCTGACGGGGAATTATGAGATATAAAAGCCGCATTTTCATGCGGCTTAATGTTGCTGGTCTAACCCCAAAATCAAAGTATGACAATATGACAATGGCCCTACAACATACTATTGTACTATATACTATTCATATAAATTTGTCAATAGTTGTAACTTTTTAATTATAGATACGTAAACAATTACCTAACTATAAAATTAAATAAGTATGACAAAAACAACAACAGTAATGTGCAGATGCAAAAAGCCTACAGAAGCACATAATTTGGAAAACTTTACTTAAGAATGAAGTCCTCTCATGGAGGCAATGATATCTTTAAAATTAAATGCGAAATAATGATACCAATAGGAATAAAAGGAATAGGTAAATTCGCCATCAAGTTTGACTTGGTGAGAACTATTTCTAGGATAGTATCATTGATCATTGTCTACCACATAAGCATGAAAGTTGTTAGTGCCGTTAGTCCAGTTCAAATTCAAAAAATGAATCTTGAACCTACGAGAATAGAAATTACGAATGATAATAGTAAGTAATAGAGAAGAGAGGATAAAATAGTTTGTTTAAACAGGAGCCGTTTCAGAAATGAATTTGAGACGGCTTCTTAATTTTTAATTACCCTGAACCTTCCTGCGTCAGTTGCCTTTCTCGATTCAGTATAGTATTATTCTATGTATGACAAACATCATTCAATTTTCTATTGAAAAAGGACAAGACGGGTATTATATTGCCTCAGCAAGGGATTTTGCCATTGTCACGCAGGCAAAACATCTTGAGGACTTATTTAGTCGCACCTCAAAAAGTAATTTTCAGTTAAATTTTTACTGATAACTCGTTTAATGGATATAAAAACCGAAATATCCATCGGAGAAAAATAAAAAGTGTAGGATTCTTCTTCCACTTGTTCATCATTCGCTTAAAGTTC
>JACRAL010000106.1 GCA_016213435.1 Bacteroidota bacterium | reverse complement strand
CTGACGACAGACGACGGACTAAGGGACGACAGTCATCCGTCATCCGCGATGCATTGAGCCTGTCGAAATGTCATCCGTCATACATTACTGCTTTTATTACTGTCGCTCTGCTCTTGCTTTGCTGCGCAGGGAACGGGTTTGGACAAACGATTACTCTATTAAAAAACGTACAGTATGAAAGAAGATAATAAATTATTAGATGTTATAATTGACCTTGCACAGGAAATGAAAGGGATGCGCAAGGATATGAATACTCAATTGGGCAAACTTAACGGACGTGTTGATAAACTTGAAAAACAGTTTGAAAAACTTGAAAAACAGCAGGCAAAAACTAATCTGGAATTGGGCGAAATGCGGCTGAGTTATATGAAGATTGACAAACGATTGGAAGAAACAAATATAAAACTTGACGGTTTGCGTTCCGATTTAGGAGAAACAAATGCTAAACTTGATAAAACAAATGTAAAACTTGACTGCTTACATTTAGACTTTAATAAATACGCTAATACCAACGATACAAATATAAGCAAACACGAAACACGAATAATACGGCTCGAAGAGGCAACCTTTGATAACAAAGATAAAAGAATTTCTATGGCAAAAGAGCCGGAAGCAAGATATAAAAAGCCTGCCCTGAGCGTGTCGAAGGGAAAAAAGGTAATTAAACATGGGAAATAATAACGAATGAACCCATTTACAAAAAAAATATGCTTTCGTCAATGTTTTTTGGCCATTGAGCATAAAATATTTTATATAAGTCAAAATTAGTATTTTATTTGCCGGGAATTGATAACTAAAGGGTTTTAAATAACGTAGAAATATGGTGTAGTTAATATACAAAATGATTTTCAAATAAACATGAAATTTCACATACTACATATTTACAGGCGTTCCTCAAAGTTCGCGCTGGCAATGTTTCGGGGCTTGCTTTTGATTTGCAGTGCAGGAAATGGGTTTGCTGTAGTTACAGAAACATAAAACAAAAAAAATATACAGAAAATGAATAATTTAAAAACATCTCGCTCCGAAGTTATTGAAGAAGCAAAAAGATATCTATCCAATGCCCGCGATATTCTTAAAAGCAAAGGAGGCAATGGAACGCCCGGTTATTACTCCGATGTAAAATATGTGAAGATGGCTTGCCATACTGCCTGGTGCGGAGTATTGGTTGCAATGGATACAAGGATTCCTCAATTACCAAAAGGGAAGCGCAAAACGGTGGATACTTACAAACAGTACCTTGCCACAAGAAACCGCAAAGTATTGAATGATTTTGTTTCAGCTTATCATTATCTTCACTTACTGGGAGGTTATGATGGCGATTTAAACAAAAAAACAGCGAGAACAGGACTTGAACTCGCTGAAAATATTATAAAATGGTGCGAAAAAAATTAAGGGAATTACATGTAATGAAACCATTTACCCAAAATACTTGTACTGAGCCATGTCGAAGTATCAAAAACGCCTTACTGTCATTCGACTGCCGACAAACGACTGACGACAAACGACAAACGACTGACGACAGACGACGGACTAAGGGACGACAGTCATCCGTCATCCGCGATGCATTGAGCCTGTCGAAATGTCATCCGTCATACATTACTGCTTTTATTACTGTCGCTCTGCTCTTGCTTTGCTGCGCAGGGAACGGGTTTG
>JACRAL010000107.1 GCA_016213435.1 Bacteroidota bacterium | reverse complement strand
TGAAAACATAGAACAATAAACAAAAAACATTGAATTTATGAACTTTCTCAACGGAATATCAAATACAGACAATCTGGGCTGGTTAAATCCGGCTCTTGTCAGTGTCATTCTCTCCAACTCAGACAAAATCCTGAAAGTTGTTAAAGAAGCAAAGCAATTGCACGGATTGGGAGATACATCCAAAACCATGAGCTTTGATGATGTGGTTGCACGTTACAATAAAGGAATATCCTTTGAAGAAATAAAAGCATGGGTTTGGTATAAACGTTCACTCGGTATTGAAATGAAGAACTGGGAACGCTACTATATCAAAGGCGGTAACGTAGTTGAAAATGTCGTAACAAATAGTTCCGTAACTGTAAAAGACAACCATTTCAGGGATATTAAGAATGTAGAAAAAGGAATAACGCTTGGTAAATACATCAAAACCCACAAATACGCAGAAGGGGACAATTACTTTATTTACCGTTCTGATGACGGACTTTATTATGTTTCTGCAAAAGCATGTAAATTAGTAAAAACATCCATTGCAGCTAATGAAAATGAACTTTCCGCCCTTGTAAAGAAAGGTGCTTTGTTTTTTATGGGTGGTGAAGTAGTTCCTTACCCTATTTACACATTTGGCAACATGTATGACAGGGAACTTCAACTCGAAGCCGACAAAGAAACCATTCTACAGCAATGGGGTGATGAAGTTTACGAAAATCATCGTTCAGCTATAGAGAAATCAAAACCTGTAATGCTTACCGTTACCAATCCTGATGAAAAAGAAAGACCGATTATAACTGCTATTTCAGACTTTGCAGATGATACTGATGTGTTTTCCATAACAGAAGTCCGTGAAGAATTTATGGATGTAGAAAATTCAGAAGAACTGAAAAAAGTAAACGGTAAAGTAGAACGCAAGAAAAACAATGAGAAAATTCATTTGCGTTTTGATGGTGAAACAAAATACAGCTTACAACAGGTTTATGTAAAATGGTTGTTTACCCTGAACATAGATTCTGATTTTGAAAAATCCTCTGCCATTGATATTGCAGACTATTACATTGCAAACCGTCCTTTGCGTGACGATAAAATGTCAAAGGAAGAAAAGTCCGAACTCAAAGCAAATGCACGAATTGAAGGTGAAAAACTCTTTTCACGCTTTTTACACGAAGTAGTTTCTGCCAAAGATCAGGAAAGATTGGATTATACTTGGAATAGACTATACAACGGACAGAGTGATATTTCTTACCAGAAAGTTCCTATTGGGTTTGAATGTTCAGCTACGTTTAAAAGTGGAATATTACAGTTAACCGATATTCAGCGTGAAGGAATTGCTTTTATGGAAGTGATGGGAAGCGGTATAAACTCTTTTGATGTTGGGGTCGGGAAAACCGCCTGTGCCATAGCTTCACTGGCTAATTTCATTTATTCCGGTAAATGTAAAAGACCGCTTATTGTAGTTCCAAAACCAACTTATAAAAAATGGATTAATGAGATATTCGGATTTGAAGATAAAAAATCCGGTGAGTTTATTTCCGGCATACTTTCTCATACAGGAATTACCCTCAACGATTGGTATAATCTGGGAACTGATGTTGTCAAAAGAATAAACCTGAATAAAGTTGTACCGGAAAAATCCATTACAATCGTCACATACGAAGGATTTAAAAAGCTGGGGTTTGGTGATTCGGTTTCCGATGAACTATTTGTTGAACTTGTCAATATTTTAGGACAAAGCAAAGAAAAATCTGCTCGTGACAAAGAAATAGAATATCAGAAATTCCGTGAAATGATTGGTGTCGGTTTAAAAGATACGGTTGCCGATGTGGATTTGCTGGGATTGGATTACGTTGTTATTGATGAAGCACACCGCTGTAAAAATGTATTCAGTAATGTAAAAGCGGATGAGGACGGAAATAAACGCTATAATATTCAATCTGCAACCTCCGAGACCGGACAGAAGGCTTTTCTTATCCTGAACTATATTCAGCGGAAATTCGGCAGAAATACCATGCTCCTGACTGCAACACCTTTTACCAACTCTCCCCTCGAAATTTATTCCATGCTTTCATTGGTTGCTTATGAAAGCCTGAACAAAAGCGGAATCTACAATATTGATACTTTCTTTGATTTGTTTGTTTTGCCAACCGTTGAGTGGACGGCAAACTACAAAGAAGAAATCGTTGAAAAGGAAGTCATAAAATCCTTTACCAACCGCAGGATATTACAAAAACTCATTTACAACCATATTCTTTACCGTACAGGTGAAGAAGCCGGAGTAAAAAGACCGAAAAAGATTAACCTTCCGATGTTATATAATGCTGTTGCCGGAAAACGTGAACGATTAGAACATGAAAAGCAGGTTCTA
>JACRAL010000009.1 GCA_016213435.1 Bacteroidota bacterium | reverse complement strand
CGTGAGCGTTTTGAATTACCCCGACCTTAAGGTCGGGGTAATTGATAAAACGAAGAAATACCAAGGGCTTTAGCCCTTCATTAAAAAAAATTACCGAAGTATTGAACTTTAAAATGACAATGTTATTTCTTAACAGTTACTAAGTAAAGGTAACCTCTAATAAAGTATAAAATTGTATCTTTCTCTGCATTTTTTAAAAGGTAATCGGTAATCAGTAATCAGTAATCAGTAATCGGTAGAGTACAACCGATTACCTGCCTGCCGCCTGCCTGTCCGGTAGGCAGGGCAGGCATGGCTGTTCGCCGCAGGCGAAACCGATCACTGAATACACAATGTACAATTTTATCCTGTTTTCAGGGGATTTTTTATTTTATACTTTGAGGCCCACTATCAGGACATCGTCCACCTGTTCCTGGTCTCCTTTCCATTCTTCAAAGGCGTGATTGAACACGATCTTCTGTTCATCCATGGTTTTGCCCTGGTTACTCATGATCAGTTCCTTGAAATGTTTTAACATAAATTTCTTACCTTTCTGTCCGCCAAACTGGTCGTAATAACCATCGGTAAACATATAGAAAGCATCGCCCTTAGCAAGCTGTATATTGGTTCTTGAAAATGTCTTATCTATTTCCGTATACATCCCTATCGGGATTTTATCCGCTTTGACTTCCTCCATCACAAACAGGGGATTCATAACAGAAGGCTTGCGAACAATGAACAGGGGATGGTTTGCGCCGGAATACTGAAGGGTTTTATCACCGGCATCGAGGATACAGATCGAAACATCCATGCCGTCTTTTGTTTCGCCTTCTTTTCCTTTCAGGTGCAGGGATTTAATAAATTTATCGCGCAACTGGTTCATTATAATATTGGATTGCAGATTCGAATACGACTGGGTTTCAACAATTTTATTCAGTATTTCATTCAGCAGGGACACTCCCAGCATACTCATCACGGCTCCGGGTACGCCAGGTCCCGTGCAATCTGCTACAACAATTAAAAAGAGATTGCGCTGTTTTTCATTATCTGTAAATTTCACATTCTTTATCCAGTAAAAATCGCCGCTCACGACTTTCTTGGGCTTGAACATTACAAAATGTTCCGTAAGGGCAGACATTACCTCATCGTCCGGAGCTAACAATGCAGACTGAATGTATCTGGCATAATTGATGCTGTCGTTAATTTCTTTTGCCTGCAGCGTTGCAATATCGCGCTGATTTTTTATCTTAACATTTTGCAGTGCAATTCTATCACCCTGCTTCATTACAAAGTCTCTTTGCGTTTCGATTTCCTGCTTTTGGGCTTCAATAACTTTTTCATGCGCCGTTATTATAATGTATGCCTTTTTAAGTTTTCTGTAATTTAATAATAAGAAAACAGAGAATACGGCAACAATAAGGAATCCCCCGATAAAAGCAAACTGCATGATACGCTGCTGTTTCATCTGCGCATCCATCCTTGCCATTTCGGCATTCTGGGCTTCATTCTTTAAGGCTATTGCCTGGCTATATAATTTTTGTTTAATCAATTCACTTTTTAATATTGACATTTCTGAATCTTTGGTGATGGCATCGCCTTCGTATTTAATTAAATTTTCAACGATCTGGCCGGGAACATCGGCGCCCTGAACAATCTGGCTTATGCTGGTATATAATTTAAAATATTCAAGGGCTTTCTGATGGTTGCTTTGGGCAGAGAAAACTTCGTTGAAGGTAAAATAGTTCCGTGCAATCACAACATTATCGTTGGCCACTTTGGCGCGGAGCATACTTTTATTATAAAACCCGATGGCTTTGTCTAATTCATTTTTGGCTTTATAGATATTACCTACATTGTGCAACGATAAGGCAACCCCTGCTTTAAAACTGATTTTTTCTTTTTCGTTTATGGAACGGTTATAAAAATCTAAGGCTTTGTCATTATCTCTCTGTTCATAGAAAACATTACCTGAGTTATTTAATGCAATAGCCGATTCTTTCTTCATGGCAAGTCTTTCAAATGCATCATTTGCCTTATTATAATATTCAGCCGCATTATCAAATTTCTTCATTTCAAAATAAACATTCCCGATTATTAAATTTGATATGGCAACTTCTTTATCCTTTTTAAATTTCTCATCAATAGCGCGTGATTTTTCGTAATACTCAAGGGCTCTTGCAAGGTCGCGTTTTTTCTGATATACTTTTGCCATCCTGTAATACACTTTTGCCATTCCTTCATCGTCTTTCAAATCTTTCTTAACATCGAGAGAATGCTGGAAATAGGCAAGAGCTTTATCAGGGCTGGCGGCATTATCAGACACAACGCCTAAATTATTAAGTGTTTTTGAAATAGCGACTTTGTCGCCCAACTCCTGGTTAATTCTAAGCGCTTTATCATAGTATTCATTGGCAGAATCAAAGTCGCCCATGCTCAGGTAAAATTCGGCAATCCGGTTTATCATAACCACAGCGCCTTTTTTATCTCCGGCCTTTTCACGGGCAGCTAAAATATTTTTACAGGAATCTATCTTTTGTTTTATTTTTGATTCCTTCAACGCGTTATCGCGTAAAATTTTATCAGTTGAAACTTCTTCAATTTTGATTTCCGGAGCAGATGTAACCGTAGTAGTAGTAGTAGTGGTGGTTGTACTTGCTGTGAGATCAGATTCAACAGGAGTACCCGGAACGCCTTGCGCTAATAATTTATTAACTTCAGAAATTTTATCGTTTGAATATTTATCCTCGGGTTTGTATAACATGGCCACCTCATATGCTTTCATCGCATCATCAAGGCGCTTTGTGTTAAATAAATTGTCTGCTTTGTTAATGGCCGTTCTGTAAGCTGTAGCTTCGGTGGCATTTTTCATCAGTATTTTTTTGATCTCATTCACTTTTTTCTTGGGCGCTTTTTCTTTAGGTTCTAATTCCTGCGCTTTATTATATGCTAACCACGATTCCTCATATTTTTCTTTATTAAAAAGATTTTCAGCGATATTGAGTTCTTTTTCGTATTGTTTCTTTTTAAGCGTTTCATATTGCTTGATAACTCCTTCAATCTTCTTATTCATCTCGGAAGTATATTTATCGTCAAAATCAAAATCTTCATCGGCAGAAGAATATTGAATAGCAGCCACCGGGTCTTTCAGAATCGAAACATCCAATCCATCGAGCATCTCAAATATCTGAAAATTCAATTCATATTCCCACATATATCCTTTTACATCTTTCTGGGGAACTTTGGTAGAAAATTTTATTTTTTTTGTAACAAATCCTCCTTTAGAAGCTTCAACAATATAATTCTTGCTATGTTGCAATTCGATATTAAATTCTCCTTTTTTATTTGATATTACCGATTTCACCTTGTTATTTTCTAAAAAAACATTTACGGTGGCTCCTTTGATCGGAAGTTTGTTCAGATTCAATACATTTCCCCTGACCCGGACAAAACTTTCCTGGGAAAAGGAAGATATATTAAAAAGAAATACTAAACAGAGCAGAATAGATCCGGATATATACTTTTTCAATTTCATATGATAAATTTTAAACTGTTAACCATCCAAAAATATATAAAATTTTATGTATCACAAACTAATTGATGCAAGATTTTTGAGAATACTTGTTTTCCAGATGAAGAATTATTTGAATAGTAAGCCCATTAAAGCATCCTACTCAGATAGTGACAACGTAATTCCATGCAATTTTATACATTACAACAAGAACCGCTAAAACAATGAACCAACCCCAGACAACAGAAGGGGTATTACTTTCTTTAATGATCCGTATGTGTTTATGATTTGTTTTGTCTCTGAGGGAGGGCATCAGCATAAGCAACATGGTCAAAAGGACTGCTCTCTGGTAGAAAGAGCCTTCAGAAAAATTCACAAGTATAAACAATAAACTTCCGATGATAAAAGGTAAAATGACCTCCAGAATTATAAACATTAACCGCTTTCTGCGGTTTTCAATAAACGTCTTGGAGAATGTGGTCGTAAAAAAATATTTTGAATTTGTATTACCTATAAGTACAATGATTAAAAGGGATAAAAACATTAATAAAATCTTCGTAACATCTGAAAAACGCCAGGTAATTTCACCAAAACCGCTTTCAGTGAGGATTCCTATTACAAAAAAACCTAACAACATATTAAATGCATTCAGGTATCCCCATAAAAAAAAGATTTTCATAATACCCTTCTTACGTTTCATTTTTGTAAATAAAGTATAAAAAACAATACCCAAAATTGCTAATGATACAGGACCTGATAAAAATATTAAAACTACCGATGATATATCGCTTTTAGAGGAATTGGCGGCAATGGTATAATTGGAAAATAATACATTAACTCCAAATAATTTTGCTACAGCGCCGATAGACAGGTTATATACAATATATACAATAAAGAAAGTAAGTGTAAACAATACCGTATTATTGACAAATGCTATCAGCCATTTATTAAGTTCCTTTTTCAGTTCGATATCCATCATACCTCTTATCTATATTCATAATAAATTCTTATTCCTTTAACAAGTTTTTGAATAACGACCAACGATTAACGATATTTGATTTCAGAAGTGTTTTTCTTCGCTATTCTGAAATCGTTATTCGTTCGACTGAGCTCACGTCGAAGTCTTCAATCGTTAATTATTTTGTTTGCAGCTTGGCTATGTTTATCAATACCTTTCAGCATATAAATCAAATGCTCCATGGTTTTAAAAATCTCCGGCATATATTCTTTTACAGCTTTAACGCTGCCCGGTAAAGTATAAATAAGAGTGTCTCCGATCACTCCGGCAACACTCCGGCTAAGTAATGCATTCGGATTATTTTGTCCGTATTTGACGCGTATCATTTCCATAATCCCGGGAATTTCTTTTAACCCCAGTTTTCTGACGGTATCAACTGTTATATCGCGTGGACCGATACCGGTGCCTCCCGTAGTAAAAACAATATCTGATTTTTCTTTTAAAAGCTTGTCCATTAAAACAAAAAGATTTTCTGCATCATCAGGAATTATAGTCTTTCTGATAGAATATTTCCAATTCAAATTTTTAAAATATTTTTCTGCAAGAGCCATTATTTCAGGCCCGCTTTTATCTTCATATTCACCCCTGTAAGCCCTGTCGCTTAAAGTGATTACATGAATGCGGAAGTAATCCGGGAAATACTCAATGCTGTCGCCGGCTTTGATATTTCCGCCTTTTATAACCTTGCAAAAAATACCTTCTTTTGGCATGATGCAGTTTCCTGCTTCCTTAAAAATCTCACAGGTATTACCATGACATTCTTTTCCAATCTGTGTAACTTCCAACTCAACATCCCCTATGATAAACCTATCTCCTACTAATGTATTAAATAACTCCAGGCCTTGTGTGGTAATATTTTCAGCAAATTCGCCATACCGGATTTTTTTGCCGGACCGGGCAGAAAACTTCTCAATACTTTCCGTGCCCAGAAGACTAACCTGCCTGTGCCAGTTTCCGGCATGAACATCCTTTTCCACCCCGTCCTGATTAATGTGGATCGAATTCACCGGGTTTTTAACCGTACCCTTTTTATCGGAAATATTTACGGATATGACCTTAAACCGCACTGTATTGTTCATAGAGTCCAAAAAAATTTTGCCCAAAATTAATATTTTATTTCAGAATTATAACCATTTGGCTTCAGTTTTCGTAAAATTTAATAAAATAAAATGCTATATATTAAACGGATAGCTACTATGTGAGAAAAACATTTTAACGAATTTAATATTAATTTTATTTGTTAAATAGCAAAGTATGTTTATTTTTGTAAAAATAATTAACTTGAAAAATATTATAGCTATAGCATTAGCCTTATTACTTTTTTGCAGCAAATCGTTTTCTCAAACAACAGACTTTATAGAAAAATTCGGGGATGCTGATTATTACTTTTTATTCGAAGAATACAACAAAGCATTAAAGATTTACCAGGATCTTTATAATTTAGACAAAACGAATGCAAATATCAACTACCTTATCGGCCTGTGTTATATTCAATCCATAAAAGATAAGGACAAAATAAAATCCATTCCCTTTCTGGAATTTGCTTCGCAAAATATTAATCCGAAGTATAAAGAAGGAAAATACAAAGAAACAAAAGCGCCGGCTTACTGTTTATATTATCTTGCTTTTGCATACCGCCTGAACAAAGAATTTGATAAAGCAATCGAGACTTACAAAAAATATCTGTCATATACTATTAAACCTAAAGAAAAGAAAGAGCGTGAAAATGCCTTAAAAGAAATTGAAGCCTGCGAGTATGCAAAACAACTGACTAAAGTACCGGTAAATCTTGAAGCAATTAAAATAAACCAGTTTACCGATACAATGAAAAAAAATGACCTCATGGTTTCAAGGGATATTGGTTTAAATAATAACATTATTGATATTAAAAGCGATTCTGTTAATACCGCTAATACAAGCGATTCATTAAATAAAGGCGATCAAAACAAGGAAGCATTGAATATTGTTGATAACAGCGTAGATGTTTCATTTGTCAGAGCAAGAACAAATGAATCATGTCCGTTAGTTTCAAGAGACGGCTCTTTTATGGTCTTTGCAATGGGAGAAAATAATGTTTTCCCTCAGGAATTATCATTCCCTGACTTTGATTTTGAAAATTATGTAACCGATGATATTTACTATGCTGCAAGAGACGCTAAAGGGAACTGGAACCCTCCTTTAAATATTATGAAGCAACTTAATCCGAAATCACAGATTGTTCCTGTTTGTCTATCGCAAGACGGAAAAACACTTTACTTAGTTCAGGATGATAATGACGACGGAAATATTTATACAAGTACCTGTGAAAATGGCGTATGGACTCCGATTAAAAAATTAAACAAAAACATCAACACACGGCAATGGGAAACGCATGCAAGCGTAACAGCAGACGGCAAAACACTTTATTTTACCAGTGCAAAAAGAGGAGGATTAGGAGGATTGGATATTTATAAATCACGGCTCGATGAAAAGGGCGAATGGGGAAAAGCCGAAAACTTAGGGGCTCCTGTAAATACCAAATTTGATGAAGAAACTCCCGCAATTCTTGATGACGGAAAAACACTTTTCTTCAGTTCGAAAGGACAAAAAGGAATTGGCGGTTTTGATATTTTTTCAAGCACGCTTGGAAGCGATGGCAAGTGGTCGCCGCCATTGAATGTCGGCTACTCAATCAACACTATAAATAATGATTTCGTTTATATCAACAAAATTGATACAATGTATGCTTACGCTCCTCTTAACAGAACTGATTTAAGAAGCGATTTTTCAGGAAAAACAGATGATGATAACAGTTTATATAAATTAAATATAAATACCCAACTGACAAAAGCTTCATTTGATATTAACGGTGTCGTATTATATAAACAGGGAAAACCCAAAATGCCCGATAAATTCGACATACTAGTTGTTGATTCGGCAAAAAAAGATACGCTTAAAAATATTACAAAAAATGATTTCACCGGCCAGTATAACTTTAATTTATCGTCAGGAACCTATTTTCTCACATATAAAGCAGCCGGTTACAAGGAATATACAAAAAACTTAACCCTGCCTGAAATATACTCGCCTTCGAGCATGGCAATTAACGTTGAACTTATTCCTGCCGAAGAAAAAGCTGAAATACTTGCAAAATCTGATGTGATTTTTGAATATGAGAAAAATCTTCCTCAGCTAAATCAACGAAAATTCAGTATTGATGTGGTTGAATTATCTTATAAACTAGATTCTTTAAAATTAGTTGCTGAGAATACGTTCAAAAAGAGAGAAATTGACAATATCCTTTTAAATAAAATGATTGAAATTGACACATCATTAACATCAGCATTAACATCCCTGAAAAATAAAAATATTACCGACGAAAATGTTTTAAATTCCATTAAATCTGATATTGAGAAAAATCTCAAAGAAAAACAGATAGAAACCAGAAAATTAGTTGAAATGAAAAGTAACATTGCCGCTCAGGATACTGCATTAGCCAATTCATTAAAAGCTTTGAAAAATAAAAATATTACTGTCGAAAATGTATTTAATTCTATTAAAACAGATATAGAAAAAAATAAGAATGTTCAACTTGAAAGCAGAAAAGTGGCTGAAATAAAAACAAGCGATATTATTGCTGTTGATACTGCGTTAACGAATGTATTATCAGCTTTGAAAAATAAAAATATTACTGCCGAAAATGTTTTAAATTCCATTAAAAAAGGTATAAATATCAGAGAAACTCAGATGGAAGAACGAAAACTCGAAGAGTTAAGCGAACTTATAGCTCAGGATACTACATTAGCCAATTCATTAATAGCTTTAAAAAGTAAAAAGGTTACTGCCGAAAACATCTTAAATTCTATTAAGACAGAGAGAGAAAAAAACAGACAGAATGTTCAGTTTGAAAGCAGAAAAACGGATGAAATAAAAACAAGCGATATTATTGCTGTTGATACTGCATTAACGAATGCTTTATCCGCTTTGAAAAATAAAAATATTACTGCCGAAAATGTTTTAAATTCCATTAAAAAAAGTATAAATATCAGAGAAACTCAGATGGAAGACCGAAAACTCGCAGAATTTAAAACAAGCGATATAATAGCAATGGATACAACAAAAGGACAAACAAAGGATATAATTGCAGAAAATAAATCTGATAACAAACAAAAAGATTTATACAATAAAACAGATTTAAAAGACAATAAAGATTTAAAGAAAGACCAGGAGAAAAAGGATGCGCAGGCAAAGAAAGATCAGGAGATGAAAGATAAGCAAGCGAAAAAAGATCAGGAAAAAGCAGACAGAGAAAAAAAGGAACAGGAGAAAAAAGATGCACTGGCGAAGAAAGAACAGGAAAAGAAGGATGCAGAACTGAAGAAAAAAGAAGCGGATAAAGCTAAGAAGGATGAAGAAAAGAAGCGGCAGTTGCAGCAGCAGGAAGAAGAAAAAAGAAAAGAGCAGGAAAGAAAAAAAGAGTTAGCTGATAAGACTAATGCGGAAAAGACGGATGTTGTAAAAAATGAAAACAAAACGAGCGATACAAAGAAAAACCAGAATGCAGAAAATATTTCGGGAGCTACTGTTGTTAAAAATATTTTATTTGACTTTAATAAAATTAAACCCTTTGAGTTCCATGAAAATCTTAACAAACTCGCAATGTATCTCATAAACAACAGCAATTGCAAACTTGCTGTCGAGGGTTATTCCGATTCGCAGGGTGAAGACTCTTATAAACAACTGATTTCTGACAAAAGAGCTGAATTTATTAAGAATTACCTCGTAGAAAAAGGAGCAAAAGAATCTAATATTACTGTTAAAGGAAATAGTTCGAATAATCCCGTTGCGAGCGAACATGCATTATGGAGCAGAAAGTATAACCGCCGCGCCGAATTCTCTATTGTCGAAAATTGCAACAAATTAGTTATTGAACCCATCACGGTTCCGGAATATGCAAAACTAGGCAGCGGAAAATCTTCTGCTGAAACTACAGGCGCTATTACCATTAATAATATATTATTTAACTTTGGTAAAATCAAACCAAAGGGTATAAACAGTATTAACAAACTGGCGCGCTATTTAATTAACAATCCATCCTGCGAAATAGAAATTTCGGGCCATTCAGACACTCAGGGCGATTCGGATTACAAACAAACCATTTCTCAAAAGCGTGCAGACAGAGTTAAAAATTTACTTATTAAAAAAGGAGTAAAAGAATCCCGCCTTACCTCAAAAGGAGAAAGCGACAACCGACAGATCGCCGTAAACAAAGGCCCCTATTCCATGTTATACAACCGGAGAGTTGAATTTAAAATTATTAAAGAAGGCAGCCAAAAATTAGTGATAAATCCGATTGCAGTTCCTGAAGTATTCAGGTATACTCAGAATGGAATAAAATAATATATTTTTCAAATAGTAATCAGTAAACGGTAATCAGTAATCAGTTAGAAACTACCAATTACCTGCCTGCCGGCAGGCATGGCTGTTCGCCGAGGCGAAACCGATTACCGATTACAAAATGTACAGATTATCCTAATTTGCAGTATATATAAACCTTTCTACAGCGCTCTCATTGTTAAAATAAATTTCGTTCCGGAAGGAATGCTCGACGGGACCGTCGCCTTCTGCAATAAACCATCCAGCCCATACGCTTTCAAAACTGTTGTTAATTCCGCAGTATTGCTTATGGGATAAGAAAGCGTTACAACAAATGACGATAATTCATTAACTGAAAAAGTTACCGGCGTGGATGTGTTGCCGAAATTCGACATATAAAGTTTGCTTTCATTATTCTGAAATGCCCATGAACCGGAAAAATTCTGATCGCTCCCGTTACATTTATTTGTACTTTTATCAACCGTATAAGCGCCGTCTGAACTGAATTTTGTCTTATCATCCTGGTAACAGGGTTCCATTCTGTCGTAAATACTGCCCACCGATTCGAGAGAATTAACCTGCAGTGCCGGATCAATTTTAGCAGTTGCAATCAGCCAGTTATAAGAAGTGAGTTTTTGTGTATTCGAGGGTTCGGCATCTTTCTTTTTACAGGAAGAAAAAAACAGGAAAACCATTAATAATAATCCCACAAAAATGCGGTTTATAGAGGTATACGGTATAGGGTATAGGGTATAAAATTTTAACGGTTCCCATATACCTTTATACCTTATACCTTTATCTCTCTTTTTTATATTCATAAAATATCCGGTTTTTATTATAATTTCAACTTCCAAACCGTATCGATCACCGTACCATCAACCCATTTGATGATTGCAACCGGATTTTTGGTTACTTCAGGGTTCTGGGGTTTACCGCATATCAGTTCCGCTTCGGCTTTTAACTGCTGAATGGTCTTGATCGGCAGTTTGGAATTTTTCATTGTTTTAATTAAATCCTTTCGCAAGGGGTTTATTGCGATTCCTCTTTCTGTAACAATCACATCAATGAGTTCGCCCGGGCCGCAGATGGTGGTGCATTCATCACGAACAACCGGGATCCTGTCTCTGAACAAAGGTACCGGGAGAATCGTGCATTTTGAGAAAAGACAATTCTGCCAGCCGCCTATTCCATGCAATAAATAGCCATCCGAATGAGATACCACGTTTGCATTAAAATTCACATCCACTTCGGTAGCGCCGAGAATCACAACATCTACCATGGACGCAAAGTTTCCTTTGCCATGATAATTATAGCTTGTAAACGGGCTTGTATTTACATGGTTCGGATTTTCGCGCATGGAACGAACCCCTTCCAGATCAAAGGTCTGGCCATCGAGAATATAATCTAATAATCCGTCTTCCATCATTTTTACGAGATACTTGTTGCTGCCTCCCCTGGCCCAGCGGGCTTTCATCTTACGTTCCCTGAGTATTTCCGCAAAATATATTCCTATGGAAAGAGCCGTACCCCCGGCGCCTGCCTGAAATGAAAATCCCTCCCTGATGATACCGGCTTCATCGCAAAACCGTACGGTCCATTCGGCAAGCAGCAATCTGTCCGGGCTTTTAGTTACTTCTGTGGTTCCTGAAACAATCTTTTCCGGTATTCCGATTTTATCAACGTTCACAACATAATCCACATAATTTCCATGAATCTGCCAGGGTATGCAGGGGAATGGAATCAGGTTATCGGTAACAACAATTACTTTATCGGCATATTGCGAATCGGCCAGGGCAAAACCCAGCAAGCCGCAGGCAGCAGGCCCCCGGTCGCCTGTTGCGTTTCCAAACGGATCGGCAGTGGGAGCGGCAATCACGGCAATATCAATATGCACTTCTCCATCCTGGATAGACTGGTAGCGGCCGCCATGCGAACGCAGAATGCCAATCCCCTTCATCTTGCCTTCGGAAGTGAACTTACCCAAGGCTCCGTTCATACTGCCTTCTATGTGATGAATCGTTCCATCCTCAAGATATTTTATCAAAGACGAATGACATTCAAAAGATGCAGAGGGCAACCATCTCAGGTTCTTAACCCCCATTTCATGGGCAATATCAAAAATCTGCTGTGCAACTAAGTCGCCGTTTCTGAAATGATGATGCGTGGAAATTGTCATGCCGTTTTTAAGGCCGGCTTTTTTCAGAGCATATTTCAACGTAGGCTGCAATTTATTTCCATCACGCGGAAAATCGGCTGCCGAAACAATAAGTGGGGCAGCTTTTCGTCCCGAAGGTTTATGCTTTCCTATGCCTTTGTAGGGAACCTGTTTTTCGCCATTCACTTCTGTCGGAACCAATCGGCCTATTGCGTTTTTTACGAATTTCATATTTTAAAAATTAGTGAATTCGATTGTTTATTTTCAAATTGTTTTATTGTGATTTGTAATTTAAATTTAGAAATTTAGCATACAATTGTTTTGGCTTCCCGTCCATAACGATATCTACATCTAAAGCCTAAGTTTTCTGCAAGGACTTTAACTTCATTGTTTACAAAATTTTCAACAACGGTTTGTAATTTTTTATTTTTATCTTTCTCATCCCTAGTGGAAATTCGTTGCCAAAGCATTAAATCGAATGTTGTTGAATCTACCCAATCAACTTTTTCTTTGTAACCAGCAGCCATTTTAATATGTTTCGCCTTATCAAGTAATGATTTAAGATTAGATATATTACCAAAAAGGCAAGAACCAAAATGAACATACTCTATGTTTTTTGATTTTTTTAATGTTGCAAAAATTGTTTCTCTATTGATATTGTTACCTGTTGCACAAATTTGATTATCTTTACCATGTGCAGCAATATATAGCAATTTAGGCATCGGATAATTATTTTTTTTGTTATTGAAAACTTTAATCCAGTGACAAAAAGAGTCCGTATTATCAAAATTTCGATGATATGCACGTATACCTGATGCATTTGCGAATCCATTTACTAAAGGCCATACCGAGAAAGGTTCAAGTGAATCTGATTCCCATGAAGATTCTAAGACTAAAATAGATTTGAACATAACAATATTCTTTATTTTTTTATTTTCAAACCTACATGCTCTTTCTTCAAAAAGACGTGCCCAGATTGGGCTGTAAGTTTAAAAAAGTAAATTGTTAAAAAAGAATTATAGATGTAATTGAAAACTTGCAGTTATTGGTATTGAATAAGGTTTTTTTGTTTTTGTAAACCGTAATTCAAAATTTAAAATAGTGAAACCTACAATTTCATTTGTTTCAGGGTGTCTGCGGATTAAAACATCATCACTTATTTCCTGTGAAATAGCAGGTTGAGGTTTACCAATAGCAATATCTAAAATATCGCCTTTTTTGTCATAGAAAAAATTTACTGTTTTTTCCATATTAACAAGAAATTCTTCTTTCATTTTAACAAATTTACATAATATTTTATCATACCTAATTATTTTTGGCGCTTGTCTCAGTAGCTTTATCTATTTCAATTTCCATCCAGTCTTTGGTTAATTTCCCGACAGCGACAGCCGTATCAATACTTTTCTGCGCCCGTTTCACAACCGGCGGATCGATCATTTTTGTTCCTAAGGATACGACACCCAAGCCTTTTTTTGTTGCTTCATGAAATGCCAGAACAATCTTTTTTGCTTTTTCAATTTCAATTGCATCCGGCGCAAAATATTCGTGCAATACGCGTATCTGCCGAGGATGAATGCATCCCATTCCATCGAAGCCCAGGGCTTTTGATTTAAGCACATTTTGTTTCAGCCCCTCCATATCCGACACATCCGAAAATACGGAATCTATAGGCTGAATACCCGCCGCACGGCAGGCATTCACAACCATGCTCCTGGCAAAAAACGACTCGGTGGCTTCCTGTGTTCTTTTCGCGCCCAGATCGGCCGTGTAATCTTCGAGACCAATAGCCATCGCAACGACATTTTCTGACGCAGTGGCTATGGAATATGCATTTAACACACCCTTTGCGCTTTCAATAATCGGCATGAACCAGACCGGGTTCTTTACCTTAAATTTTTTTCTTAATTCCTGAACCTTTTTGTCCATCTTCTTTAACTGATCTGCCTCTTCGCATTTGGGGAGTAATATCAGATTGACATTATGAGGAACAAGAAATTCCAAATCTTTTAATCCTCTTTCGCCCTGGTTGATCCGCACCATCCGTTCCGCTCCGTAGAAATTCAGATGAATCAAAGCATTCCGCACCAAATAGCGGGCTTCGTCTTTTTTTGCAGTCGCCACTGCATCTTCCAGGTCGAGAATCAATCCGTCGGGTTTATGAATGCCGGCATTCAGCATAAGGCTGGGCGTGTTTCCCGGAAGATATAACCGAGAAACCCTGCTCCTGTCCCTGCCTGTGGCTGTCGTATTTTCTTTTAGTAATGGCGGCAGATATTCCTTCTCCGTTTTCATGAGTTGCCGGATGGCCGCTTCGATCCTTGCTATAATTATAAACGATAAAGCGCCTGAATCCTCAACATAAATTTTTGCATTCTTAATACCAAAAAATTTCAACACTTTATTGATATCGTCCAATATTGATTTTCCGTAAAGTGTTTTTACTTTACTTTCTAATTTAATTTCCAAACCGTTGCTCTTAGTTAACTCCAGCGTAACAAAACAATCGGATCGTACGCCTTTGCCTTTATTCCCGGCAGTTGCTATATTTGACAATTAACCTCCTATTTTAGGGTTAAACATTTACAATACCAGTACAAACGTATAAAAAAATTGATGTTTATACAAACATGAAATAAAAATCCATTCCGCATCACAATAGTTTCCTGAATAAGAAATACATTATATTTGCAGGCTGAACCTGTGGTGAAAAAAGTAATCGGTAATCGGTAGTTTCAATTCCTGATTACTAATTACTATCTGATGCTTTTACAAAAAAAATAATGAAACAAAAAAACAAAGCCACCGATAAAACAGTAAAAAATCCCAAGCAAATTCCATCTTCAGTATCGAAAATAAAATCAAAATACTGGATACCGGCAGCCATACTCATAGTCACAATCATTGTATTTTCTAACACTTTAAATAATGACTTCACGAACTGGGACGACAATAAAAATGTTACTGAGAATACTGATATCACCTCTTTTTCCGGGAACAACATTCATGCGTTTTTTACAAACCCCTACATGGGAATGTATGTGCCGCTAACCATGATTTCCTATGCCATAGATTACAAAGCCGGTGGACTTAATCCGCATATTTTTCATCGTACAAACTTAGTGTTGCATTTGCTGAATATCGTTCTTGTATTTTTTCTTTTGCAACTTATAACCGGGCGTATTGAGATCACGGTTATTGTAACATTATTATTTGCCATACATCCGATGAACAGCCAGACCGTAGCATGGATATCCACGCGCAGCACGCTACTGTATGCTTTCTTTTTTTTAGCGGCGCTTATCAATTATCTTTATTATCTTAAGAAAGGGTATAGATGGAAATTTCTAATCCTTTCTTTATTCCTCTTCTTTTTGTCATTACTGTCAAAGTCCCAGGCAATGGCATTTCCGCTTGTGTTATTATTGTTCGATTATTTTTTCAGCCGTAAATTCAACGTAAAACTTCTCATCGAAAAAGCGCCGTTTTTTGCACTGTCGGTTGTTTTCGGGATCATCACGCTATCCTTTCGCGGTACGGATGCAGTGCCCGATGTAATTGGTTATACTTTTTCCGAAAAGGTATTGTTTATTCCTTTTTCTTTGGTCGCATATATTTTTAAAAGTATAGCGCCGGTTTTACTTTCAGCATATCATCCTTATCCTGTAAAAGCATCTACAGGCTTACCCTTTGAATATTATTGTGCGCCTTTTGCGCTATTGCTTTTTGTATGGATCATTTATAAAATTAAAAAATACAGAAAAGAAATACTGTTTGGTTCTTTGTTTTTTTTATGCACGATTTTTTTAGTTCTTCATGTTATTTCCATCAACAGCGGCATCACCGCAGAACGTTATACCTACATTCCCTGTATCGGCCTTTTTTACCTGATTGGCCGGGCTTACACCGGGATCAACGATAGCCGGGTTACAAAAATCAATTCTATTAAACCGTATATAATAATAGGATTAACCGTATATATTCTTGCGCTTTGTTTTGTTACCCGAAGCAGGAACGAAGTGTGGAAAGACTCGGTTTCTCTTTACGACGATGTGATTTTAAAATACCCGGATGCAGCGCTTGCCTATAACAACCGGGGCGTGGCAAAATACAAGAAAAAACAGATAAAAGATGCGCTCAAAGATTACAACAAAGCTATAGAATTATCTCCGAAATACAGCGAGGCTTACAATAACCGGGGGAATGTTTATCTTGAATTCAAATCATACAAAGCGGCGCTGGATGATTACACAAAAGCTATTGAATTATGGCCTGCATACAGCGACGCCTATTACAACCGCGGGAACACCAAATATGAAATGAGGGATTATAAAGGGGCCATTGCAGATTACAATAAGGCTTCTGAAAAGAAAAAATATTTTGCCGAACTTTATAACAACCGGGGCAATGCGAAAATTTATTCAGGGGATTTTAAAGGAGCCGTTGATGATTTTACCTGCCTCATGGCTTTCGAACCCAATAATTATAATGTATATAATAACCGTGCCAATGCAAAAGCCGGCATGAAAGACCTTAACGGCGCAATGGCCGATTTCAGCAGGGCTATAGAACTGAATCCGAACTTTAGCGAAGCTTACAGCAACCGGGGATTCATTAAAAAAGATTTGAACGACCATAAAGGCGCCATTGAAGACTACAACAAAGCCATAGAATTAAATCCCAACCTTGCATATGCCTACAATAACAGGGGCTTTTCCATGATGGAATCGGGCGATCTGGCCGGAGCATTGAATGATATTAATAAATCACTCAGTCTTGCATCCGGTAATGCTGAAGCCTATTACAACAGGGGGCTTGTGAACCAGAAAATGAATAAGATTAACGAGGCATGCAACGACTGGGAAAAAGCATTACAATCAGGTTTCAGCAAAGCAGAAGAAATCTTAAAAAAATATTGCAGGTAACAAAAAACCTGTCCAGATGTCAGATCGGAATACCAGAAATAATTTTCAACAAATTATCACCACCTGTTTTATTATCGTTCAAAAAACCTAATTTTACATCCCGGGATTTTAACCTTAAAATTTTGGGGAATGAAAAACAAAAGCCTTGTATCAATCGATGATTATAAAAAAGATGAATACGTAAAGATTCTTGACCTTGCAAAAGAATTTGAAGCAAATCCTGTGCAGAATATATTAGCGGGCAAAGTTGTTGCAACCTTGTTTTTTGAGCCATCCACCCGGACGAGACTGAGTTTTGAAAGCGCAGTGAATAAACTTGGCGGAAGAGTGATCGGCTTCTCGGATACAACATCCACCAGTGTTTCTAAAGGAGAATCCCTGAAAGATACGATCAAGACTGTGGCCAACTATAGCGATCTTATCGTTATGCGGCATCCTATCGAAGGAAGCGCACGCTATGCCAGCGAAGTGTCGAATGTGCCCATCATCAATGCGGGCGATGGGGCAAACCAGCATCCAACCCAAACACTGCTCGACCTTTATTCGATCCGTAAAACCCAGGGCAGGCTCGATAATCTGCATGTATTCCTGGTAGGCGATCTCAAATACGGAAGGACCGTACATTCGCTGATCATCTCCTTAGTTGATTTTAATCCCACCTTTTACTTTATTTCTCCTAAAGAATTAATGATCCCGAATGAATATAAATTACTGCTCGACACAAAAGGTATAAAATATTCGGAACACAGAGAATTTACAGAAATCATTAAAAAGGCCGACATTGTTTATATGACAAGAATCCAGCGCGAGCGTTTCTCCGACCCAATGGAATATGAAAAAACCAAAAATTCATATGTGCTGAAAAATCATATGCTTGAAGGTACAAAACCCAATCTTAAAATATTACATCCCCTGCCAAGAGTAAATGAAATCAACGAAGATGTGGATGAAAGCGAAAAAGCATATTATTTCACACAAGCCCTGAACGGAGTTTATGTGAGGCAGGCCATCATGGCGAAAATCTTTGGATTGAAATAAAATTTATTTTACATTGCACGTTATAAACCCGTAGTGAGCAAAGCGTCGCAGTGAGGCGGTCGAACTGCCGAACTATTTATACATTTTTTCTAAATTGTACGTGAATCCGTGAGAAGATTTTTGTACTGTACGTCATTGCGAACCCGAAAGGGTGAAGCAATCTTTTGAAAAACAGATTACTTTCTGCTTCGTTCACTTCGACTGTGCTCAGTGCAACGCCTCGCAGTCGTAATGACGGCAAAGATAGTTTTTAGGGGTCCCCTATAGTTATTCAAATTCTTTTACCCTTAATTTTTCCTTCTTATCAATTTTAATCGGCATCCAGTGATATTCGCGCCGGAAAACATTATACCATGAGGCTTTCTTAACACTCCATTTTTGCTCGGTTTCAAATATCAATTGCAATTCCGGGTTGTAAACATACAAAATCCGCCGTTCGTTTTTCAACGATGAATCTAAAGTACTCCAGTTCATCCGAATCATTTCAATGATATCGCCAAACATATTGTAAATGTATTTTTCTTTATGATTCTCATTCCAGATGCTGTCTTTTTTATTCCATAACAGACACAGGTTCTCGCTAAGTTTCTTCTCAAGATATGTGTAGTTGTTGCATGAAATATCCCGGTCTTCATATTTCAGAGTTTCCTTATTTAGCAAGCTATCCCAGGTATATTCATACGATTTTGCGGCTTTTGTAATTTTATTTCCGCCACAGTAATTGTCCCATTCAGTCTGCACAATCCTGCCTAACATATCATATTCGCGGATCTCGGAAGCGCAATCCAGAAAAGTTTTATTTTTAAATGTCGAAATAATAGTTTTTACCAGATGGCCGGCAGTATCATATTCATACCGGTTGATTGTTTTTTTTAACCAAGCGGTTTTTTTACTTATATCAAAATATTGCTCCTCGGTCTTCAGGTCATTTTTATATACACAAATAACTTTTTGAACGGGTTCAAGCGCGCCGGATTTAAAACGTTTGTTCTTCGATAGTTTCTCTGTCAACTGGTCTTTGTGGTTATATTTAAAAGCTGATTGCGACTGCACTTCCCAGAGTCGGGTTTTCTTGTTCCATGACTTGAATATCTCTGCTTTAATATTTCCTTTGCTGTCGTGAATAAAAGAATACCTGCCCTGTACGTTCCATCTGTTTTTTACAGTATCGTATCTGAACTCGACAAAATCAGCCAGGCCTTTTCTGTAGTTCTGATTAAAATTCTGCGAAAAGCATGAAACAACAATGAACAGAAATAAAAGAAACAAAAGTAAGCATGTTGTTGGTTTTATTTCCATTAATATTTATTAAATAAATCCCTGCCTGCAGTGCATAAAGGTTTAATGACAGCTTGTTTTTTCTTAATCATTATTTTATTAACAAATTAACACTCCGCTCATATCCGCACTCCTATTATCAGTACATCGTCTATCTGTTCGTGATCTCCTTTCCATTCTTCAAAAATATTGTGAAGCGTTTCTTTTTGGTCGTGCATGGAAAGATGATGTATTTTACATAACGTATCTTTTAATGGTTTATACATGAATTTTTTCCCCTTGGGACCGCCGAATTGATCGGCAAAGCCGTCTGAGAAAATATAAAGAGTGTCGCCTTTTTCTAATTGTATCATATAATTTGTGAAAGATTGCATGTTGTCGTATATTGCAATCGGCATTTTGTCTCCTTTGAGTTCTAACAGTTGGTAGTCGGCAGCAGTAGTTGGCAGTTGGCAGTTGGTAGTTGGTAGTTGGCAGTTGATAGCCTTGCCTGCCGGCAGGCAGGTTGGCAGTTCCGGCGTTTCACTGCCTACCGCTACTGCTTCCTGCTGCTTTTTGATTACCCAAAGCGGATTATTAGCTCCGGCAAATTGTAATATATTCGTATCTGCATCTATCATGCAAAATGCAATATCCATCCCGTCTTTTGATTCGCCCTCTATCCCTTTTTGATGAAGCGCTTTTATAACATTTTCCCTGAGAAGGTCAAGTATTTCGGAAGCCGTGATGTGACCGTAAATATTATTTATCACCTCATTGATAATGGCTGTGCCGAGCATGCTCATAAAGGCTCCCGGCACTCCATGCCCGGTGCAGTCTGCGGCAACGAGAAATAATTTTTTCCCTCTTTTCCATATCCAGTAGAAATCACCGCTTACAATGTCTCTCGGAAGGTATAATATAAAATGTTCCGGTAATATATCCGCTAAAAAAACCGGATCCGGCAGAAGCGCTCTCTGAATGCGCTGAGCATAGTGAATGCTGTCGGTAATATCTTTTTTCTGATGATGTACTTTGTCCCTTTCCTCTTGTAATTCCTTGGTACGTTCTTTAACTTTCTGCTCAAGCGTGCGGTTATAATTGTCAATTTCAATTAAGGCTTCATAACTTCTTAATCCTGCAAGAATAACAGTGAAAAGTCTTGTAGCTGTAAGTTCTGTCTTGGTTTTGTAATCATTTATTTCGTAAGCTGAAATCACTTCTCTTTCCGGCGCCTGCCCTGCCTGACCTGTTCTGAGAATAATACGCGTGAACCGGTTATGAAGTTCTTCGCGCAGATATTTTACTGTTTCCATGCCTGCATGGGTGGTTTCCATTACCACATCCAAGAGAATAATTGCAATATCCGGATGTTCCTGTAATACCTTTTTTGTTTCGGTTCCTGAATACGTATCGAGGAATTTTATTTTTTTCCCTTTGTGTACAAAATTATCAAGCGCAATACGCGTTACACTGTGAATGTCTTTATCATCGTCAACAATAAGCACTTTCCATCCTTCTGCTGTTTCGGTTATAGTATCTTGTTCATCAGGAGCAAATAAAATCTCATCTGCTTTGTTTTCGTGGTTCATATTAATAAATTTAGGATTTACGATTTTACAATAATAATCATACTATACAATCAAAGGTACTATAATTTTAAACAAAACCCCCTTCCCTACTTCGCTATCGCAGATGATTGTTCATTTTAATTTTTGTGTAACGGCGAAAATAAAAAAATGTTCAATGCCAAACGGGCAACTAACAATATACAAATATATCATTTCTGTACAAGATTTTTTTTGGCAGTTTCAATACTTTTTGAAAAGATAGCAAGAAGTTCCAAACATTCCTTAAGCGCCTTTTCTGAATTACTTAAAACTTCTTTATATGATTTTCTGATAATAATTTTTAAAGCAACTTTTGTTTCACGAAGTTCTTTTCTGCAGATTCCCATTTTATGAATAAAGTCTTTCATGGATTCTGCCTCTTGCGCTTCGCCATAATTCAAAGATGGAGAAGATCCGCTTCTGATCATTTGACCACCAATATGATTAGCCGCTTTAGTGTTTGGCAAAGTTTCTACAACATCAGCTATCATAACTGTAAAATCAATTAACCGGTCTTCAATATCAAACTTCCTTTCTTCCTTCGTCATTTTTACTTTTTTGTTTTTTTATTTGCTCATTATAAATTGAACATTTGGCATTGTTCATTATTAAACAGCTACTGGAACCTCAATCGTGAATTGAATACCTTTATCTTCCTCGCTCTCGCATTTGATTGTTCCTTTTAGTTTTTGTGTTACCAAATTATAAACAATATGCATTCCCAGTCCTGTTCCCCTTTGTTTGTCTGTGGTAAAGAAAGGATCAAAAATCTTAGATATTATTTCAGGACTCATTCCCTTCCCGTTATCATGATACTTAAAGAAAAGATTGTTATTGTCAATAAAGGCAGACAAACCAATTGCACCGGCTTCTTTATTTTTAAAACCATGAAGGATTGAATTCACGACAAAATTTGTAATTATCTGCGCATACAGACCGGGAAAACTGTTAATGATGATATCGTCAGCCATGTCTATTTGAATTGAGACAGGAATATGCGCTTCCTTGAGTTTAGGATTTAAGCTTCTGAGCACATCTTCAATATAGGATTTGAAATTAAATTCCCGCTGCTGTTCCGTCACCTGGTCAACAGATACCTGTTTGAAGCTTTGCACAAGTTTTCCGGTGCGTTCGAGATTATTTAAAATCAGTTCGCCGGAAGCAAATGCCATCTGTAAATAGTGGTCCAGGTCCTGGCGTTTCATTTTGTTTTCTTTGAATGCAGAGATTATTTCGTTGGTTTTTTCTACTAATGCAGACGATGCGGTAATACCAATACCTACAGGCGTGTTAATCTCATGCGCCACGCCTGCCACCAAGCCTCCGAGCGATGCCATTTTTTCGGTTTCAACAAGCTGTTTCTGGGTATTCCTCAATTCGACAAGCGTTTTATCCAATTCGTTTTTTTGCTGTATTATTTTTTCCTCTGCCTGTTTTATTACCGTTATATCCGAATCAATGGTTACAAGTTTTATCACATTTCCTTCTTTGTTTAAGATTGGCGTCAGGGTGGTTTGCAACCATAATTTGCAATTGTCTTTTGTAATAAATTCAGATTCATAAAAAACAGATTTACCCTGCAAAATCGAATTTTTAATCAGCTCTCTAATATCAGGGTTTGAGCTTGTTTCAATTAAATTATTCCTTCCCGCATTTTTATATTCTTCTAATGTGTAACCAAACAACCGTGTAAAACCTTCGTTTACCCATTCGATTTCACCCGATACATTTGCAATCAGAACCGCATTATCCGTTTCACGGGCAACAAGGGAAAGTTTTTCGAGTTCCGTATTCACCTGTTCGAGCATATCGCGCTGCGCTGCAATTTCAGCGTTTTGCTGGTTTAGCTCTTCGTTCTTTTCTTCAATTTCTTTTTTCTGCAAGCCAAGCAAAAAATGCGCTTTCTTTTTCTGTCTGTAATTGATCAAAATAACAACAGCAAGGATCAATGTCAAAATGAAACCTCCGATAAAAGCGTATTTTTGCAGGGTTTGTCTTCTTATTTCTTCTGTTTTGATTTTTTTATCCTTTTCCAGTATCTCTATGTTCTTTTGTTTTCTGTCACTCTGATAAACGGCTTCCATCTGCGCTAGCTGCTTATGCTTTTCTTTATTATAAATAATGTCTTTGATTTTCGTGAACATCAGGTGGTAAGTCAATGCCTGCTTATAATTTCCTGAAGAATCGTAAGCAAGATACAAAGCTTCACACGCGCTTTTCTGATTTTCCGGCATACCTATTTTCTGCGCTATCTGCAAGGCCTGCTGTGCATAACCGAGCGCCCGGTTGTATTGCTTCTGCTGAAGGAACAATGAGGAAATATTCGGCAGAATAGCCGATTTATAACTTCTGTCGCCTATTTCATCACAAATTTTCAAAGCCCTGAAATAGTAATCGGAGGCCAGATCAAATTTTTTCTGCCTTTCATAAATCTGCCCGATGTTCGTATAGTTTGAAGCAAGACCTTTTTTGTCGCCCAGCCCCTCTCTTATGATAATGGCTTTTGAATTATATTCCAATGCTTTTTCTAAGCTGTCAATTTCCGCATAAAGGACGCCGATGTTTGAATAACTGATGGCCATGCCCTTTTTATTACCTGCCTCTTTTCGTATATTCAGGGCTTTCAGATGATATTCAATCGCCTTATCCTTATTGTCCTGTTCTTTATAAATAGCCCCGATATTGCTGTAATTTGAAGACATTGCTTTTTTATCGCCAAGTTCTTCCGCAATTTTGAGGGACTTTAAATAGCAGTCGAGGGACTTGTCATAAATTCCCTGTGAATAAAAGACATTGCCCATGTTGCAGTAACAGCGCATCATGCCTTTCCGGTCGTTCATTTCAAGGCGAAGTTTCAGGGATTTTGAAGCGCAATCAATCGCTTTTTCGAACTGGCCCTGCATTTCATACACAAGCCCGATGTTATCGTTGCATAAAGCTATTCCCGGTTTATATCCTGATTTCAGGGCGAGATCAAGGCACTGGCGGGCGTACCCGATGGCCTTATCAGGATCGTTATTTTTAAGTTCCAGGCATAAAGAGGCATAAGCGTTCACCTTAAGCGTATCCTGATTACCTGCATTAATAATATTTAAGAGGCTGTCAGATTTCTGCTTTTGAGCTGCATTTACCTGGTTTTGGCTTTGGGCAAGAATACTTATTCCAAAGAATAAAAGGCAAAGGATGTATTTGCTTTTCATTGCATCATTATAAAATTGAAACAATAATCTCAATATTTTGTATTGTCATAAAATCAATATGCTTCCTTGTAAATTAATACTTCGAACGGTTTGAACTTTTACTTCTTGTCTTATGGTAAACAGTAATCGGTAATCGGTAATCAGTAATCAGTTAGAAACCACCGATTCCTGTTTACTGATTACAAAACATACAATATATTCCGCTTTGAGTATAATTCAAGTTTTCACCGGTCTATTTTTTTGCTTCAAATCCATTTTTACATTTCAATGCTTCCATTTCCTGTTTTAAAATTTCAATTTGTTTCTGCTGTTCCTTTATTAATAGTTCATTATTTGACATTCGAAATTCATTATTCGTAATTTGCTTTTGTTGTTCTTTGATGGCATTCACCAACACCGGCACAAGCCGGTCGTAAGCAATACCCATTGAGCCTTCTTCACCTTCGACAATTTCGGGTATAAGCTCCTTAACTTCCTGGGCTATCAGGCCAATTTGAACCTTTGAATTTTTATCCTGTTTATGTATATAAGTAACAGGCCGCAATTTTAAGATTTCCTGAACGCCGTATTTTGTCAATGTTTCGATATTGCGCTTGTATGCTCTGTCTGAACCGGCAACCCATGAACCGGTGCCATCGCAATAGGCGCCGCCGGAAAGAGTCAGCAAATGCCCGGGGCTTGTTGTTCCGATGCCGACGGTAGCCCGTTGTTTATAACGCAAAATGTATCCGTAATGCCGCTTTGATTTTTTCCATTGTATCTTGTGAAACAGAACCGAGTTTTTTTAACAACCTTTGTTTATCAATGGAACGAACCTGATCACAAGCTACTTTTGAGTCAAAATTAAGTAATGTCTCCGGTGTGACCGGTAGAAAAACTTCAAACGGATAAACTTTTGTTATATTCGCTGAAGTAATTGGTGCAACTGACGCTCTTTTTGAACCTCTGTTTGCATAATCGTTAGAAACTACGACACAAGGTCTTGTTTTAGCCATTTCCACACCTATTGTCGGATCTAATGCGACAAGAAAAATATCTCCCTGTTCAGGCGTAATCATATCCATCCCTCCGCGTCAATTGCAGCCCAATCTTCTAAATCCGGTCGTGAAGATGATGCATCAACATAAGCATTTTCAATATCTGAATCATGATTTATTTCCGGCCAAAAATGTATTACTAATTCCTTATGTTCAGGGATATTGACTTTTTCTTTTGGTCGAAAAACTCCCCTTTCGTAAACCGCTTTAACATTCATGGTATCCTCCTTTGTACTTATTTTTTATGATTAATGACAAAAGTACTTAATTTTTATTAGAAATTAATTTTTCAATACAAATTGCTTTTTCCCATTTACAGACAAGTAATCTGCGTAGCAACCAACTGGCTGCTGTCGTTTATCGTAACACGATAACAATTGCCATTCGGCGATTTCATGATAGTTTGCAAAAAATTATTATTATAATAATTTTCTGAATTCATCTATCGTCAATCCTGCATCTTTTATTATTACTCTCAAGGTTCCTCTTGCTATTTCTCTATGATTTGGCACAGTCAAAGGTTTTCGTGTAGCATGTCTCAAGGTAATATGACTACCTTCCTGTTCACGAAATCTATAACCGATTATATACAGCAATTTTAAAACTTCCTGACCTGATAATACAGGTAAATGTTGGCTCATAAAGAAATACTAACTAATTTTTCAATATACTTTTCCGATTTGATAAACGGAATACCATCTTCAGCCAGAGTTTTTATATGAAGACTAATTGCTTCACTGATATTTTTTAAAGCTGCTCTTTCAGTCTTGCCTTGAGATATACACCCGGGAAATGATGGACAAGTAGCAATCCACCACCCATCTTCGTCCTTTTCAATCCTTACTCTTATGTTCATAAATTTACTCTTTTATTAATTTATACGCAATACAAACTTACATAAAAATCTTTAATAATTACACACATACGTAATAAAAATCAAGTCCGCAACCGTCTTACTAACGAGCTCGAAGCTCAAGAATTAATTTATTAACTTAAAAGTTAAAATTTATGAAAACAGTATGCGGACTTGACGTACACAAAAGTATGATACTGATGTGTATTCTCCAAAAAAATGGAGAAAGTTTTATTCAGGAGTTTTCCACTTTGACATG
>JACRAL010000008.1 GCA_016213435.1 Bacteroidota bacterium | reverse complement strand
TTTAAGAAAAAATAATTTTGAGGCAAAAAAAAACGAAAAACTGAAAAAAAAATAATGAGTCGTAAGAAAAATATTTATGGACAGGAAAACTCTCAAACAAAATTTTTGAAAAATGCGACTTTATGGACAGACACTAAATAGTTAAAAAGACCTCACACAACGCACATAGCTGCCGTAGTTCTTATTGGCGTAGTTCTGGTAGCCATCGTTGAAGAGTTGTAACCATGCGGAGTTTGCATCGTACTCGGAACTACTCCAATAGAAGTAGTTAGAAAAACCGCCAATTGAAGCCTTATTGATATAAAGCTTGTTTAACTAATCTTTGCATGGCAAATACCAGTCGCTATATCCGCCCAATACTAAATCAGAACATAACCGGGCGGCAATACCTGCGGTTGTGCAACCTGCTACAATGTCAATTGTATTTTGATTGCCTGTACCTAATGCTGTACCATCAGCACCTGTTATTGTTGTTCCATTACAACCCCATTCTGCACCTGTACTTTGGTCGCTTGGTGCAGCTATTAAGCCGTGTGTTTGGCCGGCTACGAAACCAGGGTCGCCGAATTGTAGAATGTAAGCAATAATACCGCCCTGATAAGATTCACCTATGTCATGTGTGGGTGTATAAAAACTTATTTGATAACCATAAGCAGTACCAACGCTATTGGTTGCGTAAGCCCTTACGTAATAAGTTGTACCCGGTGATAGCCCTGTAATGGAACTGGTAAATGTACCTGTTCCGCTTCCATCAGTTGTATGGTTACTACTAGTAGTAGGGTTTTGGCTTGTGTTCCAGCAAACGCCACGGGCTGTAACTGTTGCACCGCCTGAGCTTGTAACATTGCCTCCGCAGGTTGCTGTGGCAGAAACAACATTTGTAACAGAATTTGTTGTAACTGTAGGAGTAGTAGCAGAGGTATTAAAATTTAGCTGGTTACCATAATAAGTACCTTGTAAGTTGGTGGCATAAGTACGAACATAATAAGTTGTAGCTGCAGACAGGCCAGTAATACTGCTTGTAAAGTTGCCTGTTCCTGTGCCATCAGAGGTATGACTCCCTGTTGCAACCGGATTTGATGAAGTACTCCAACAAACACCACGGGCTGTTACAGAAAGACCGTTATCGGTGGTAATATTACCACCCGAACTTGCAGAATTAGTTGTAATATTTGAGATGGC
>JACRAL010000108.1 GCA_016213435.1 Bacteroidota bacterium | reverse complement strand
GTTCGTCAGACCGAGAGTTTGCCGCCGACTTCTTTCAGATTCCGCTTCGCAACGGACACCCTTGTCTTAAGCTAACGATTCCCACTATCAAGGCTCGTTCGGGACTTTCACCCTAAAGTAATTACCCATGCCGGGCACACAATAGCTTGCTGCTACGCAGCAGAACACATGATTAATCCCTGAGAAAGCCCCTTAGGGGCAGTTCTATTTGTAGTAATAGCACAAAAAGAAACCCATAAGCCCCATCGGGGCGGCCTATTAATCTATTTTCTAATGTCCGATTTCAACATAATCTTAATAGAATCAGGCTTTTGGAGAATTGCTACCTGAAACAGGTGACCGGCTGCCACTTCTTCTTCCTTTTTAATTCAAAATTCGAAATTTAATATTTATCGTTAAATAATTGCCCTGACTTATCGAAATATCAACAATATCCACCTATCTTTCAAGATATTGGGAACTTATAAGGTTCATCGTAAATATTTCCCGAATAATACTCCCGCTGCTCCATTTACTCGAGTAATGCAAATCTTGTTTTTTCAACTTTTTTTTTGCCAAAAACTTGGTGTAGAAACTACACTGAGTTATATTTGTTATGACAGAAATATGAACAAATTGTGAGGTAATTTGTCATAATTATGATTATTTGGATTTGAGGATACAGGATTGCCGTAGAGATTTCCTGGCGGAATGCCTTAAAATCAAGATGGTTCCCTCTTACAGGGTTTTGTAAAAAGTCGCATCATGGCAACAAACCAAAAATTATATCTTCCATTATAAGCTGATATAGTTTTCTAAATGATGCTTTGATAAAAAACATATAAATAACCCTGATAAATAATCATTTTTTACACAGGCTCTTCCGCGGGAATGACTTGTTCCACGACAATGGGGAGGCGGTGATTTTGATGGTGTAAAGACCGGTACCGGGCCTGTCTCTGCAAATGAAAAAGCTCAATATAGTTACATAAAAACGGCAAAAGTTAACTAAAAGAGGCAAATAATGTATCAAAAACCTGAAAACTATCGGGAAAATATTATTCCGTACCCGTGCCGTTTTCGGGGGAGAAAGTGAACTAAAAGTACACCAAAATTACACCAAATTTCGAATTACATTTTAATAATGGCTAAAATATGATTTAGGGGAGATTAAATAATGATTCTTTTAAAATGTGATTACTCTCATTATCCGATTTTTATATGTTTTACTTTATTCCTAATCGATATTAAAGAAATATATATACTATTTGCAACATCCGTTTTGTTAATCTTATTATAGTTTCTTAATTTCGAAACTTGTTATTATGAAAATTATATTTTGAATTATTCGAGATAGAGAAATGGAACAGACAATATTCGAGAAAAGCAAGCCGGGACGGAAAGGCTACACATTACCGAAGAATGACGTAACGAAATCGTTCAAAAACGAATTACCCGATAATTGCCTCAGGAAAACAGAAATCGGGCTTCCCGAAATCAGTGAGAATGAAGTAGCAAGGCACTTTGTAAAATTATCCCACCTTAATTATAATATCGAAGACGGTGTTTATCCGTTAGGTTCCTGCACAATGAAATATAATCCCAAGATAAATGAAAAGACAGCCGCACTGCCCGGATTTTCCATGCTCCACCCCTGTATCAACCCCGACAGCGCCCAGGGCGCCCTTCAGTTGATGTATGAACTTGGCGAGATGCTCAAGGAAGTTTCCGGCCTCGACGGAGTGACCCTGCAACCTGCAGCAGGCTCCCACGGCGAGTTTACCGGCATACTGATGTTCAGGGCTTACCACCAGGACAGGGGCGACCTTCAGCAGCGCAGGAAAATTCTTATACCGGACTCGGCTCACGGCACAAACCCGGCTTCGGCTGCAATTGCCGGATTCGAAATCGTTTCCGTGAAATCGAACGAACAGGGCAGGGTCGACCTCGACGACCTCGAAAGCAAAGTAGGCAGCGACGTTGCCGGCTTCATGCTTACAAATCCGAATACGCTCGGTTTATTCGAAAGGGATATTGTTACGATAGAGAAACTGGTGCACGGCTGCGGCGGCCTGATGTATATGGACGGCGCCAATCTTAATGCGCTGCTGGGCATAGTGAGGCCCGGCGATATGAACTTTGACTGTGTCCATATCAACCTGCACAAAACATTTTCCACCCCCCACGGCGGCGGCGGCCCCGGCGCAGGCCCGGTTTGCGTCAGCGAGAAATTGATACCTTACCTGCCCGAACCCAAAATCGTTAAAAACGGGGACAAATTTGAATTGATAGAAAACGACCCCAAATCCATAGGTAAGATACATACATACTTCGGCAATTTCGGGGTGCTTGTCCGGGCTTATACTTACATGCGCATGCTTGGAGCAAAAGGCATGAGGCGCGTCAGCGAAAATGCCATTATTAATGCAAACTACCTGCTTAGCAGGATTAAAAATGAATATTTGCTTCCTTATGCTGAAAGAGGAATGCATGAATTTGTTATCAGCGGCGACAACCAGAAAGAGTTTGGGGTAGCCACAAAAGATATAGCCAAAAGGCTTCTCGATTATGGTTTCCACGCCCCGACGATTTATTTCCCGCTTATTGTACACGAAGCAATGCTGATAGAGCCTACAGAGACAGAAAGCCTCGAAGCCCTGGATTCATTCGCCGACGCTATGAATGCGATTTCTATGGAAGCAAAGGCCAACCCGGATTATGTTAAAGATGCGCCTTATAAAACCCCTGTCCGCAGGGTCGACGATGCACTTGCAGCAAGGAAACTAAATATAAACTACTTCAATCAGCCCGCAGACTGATAATTAGGTAAATTATATAAATAAAAAAATGGAGCCTGCTACAAAAGGGGCTCCATTTTTTATAATAGCAAAATATTATTCCGGATAATTTTAACATTAGGCTGTCAGGACAGAAGTCCTGACAGGGGCAAGAGATATAAGTCGTAGGCGAATAGGACTGACCTTCACTAAAGTTAGTATATCCGGCAGATTAAAAATAGATAAAAGCATTCAGCGATGTAGAAGTATTAACGTTCAATCCGCCGGGATTGCCGAACCTGTTGGATTTTTCGTCCGACTTAGTGAAATTGAGCGAAGCCTGAATACCCACAGAGAAATTAGAATCGAAAAAATAATCGCCGCCTATTCCCAGTCCGAGTACAATATCGGTAGTATTATCACCGACTTTGGGCATACCCTGGATAATTCCCAACTGCCAGCCAAAAAACGGAGCTACTTTTTGCTTGTAAAAATAAATCTTGCCGAACAGCCCGATACCCAGTTCGGAGGCCATATCTTCGACAGACAGGAAACGCAGGAATGGCCCCGCGGTTGCATTATCCGTCAGCCAAAACTGGCATAGAATATCCGTTTGTGCTCCCTGGAACGATGCCCCGAGAGCTATGGATTTATCATTATCTTCTTTGGCAATCAAAACGGAAACCGATACTAGAAAAAAAGAAACAAAAATTAAATTCTTAAACATGAAAATTCTCCTATTATATTTATATACTTAATATATCATCCCACAGCAGTTCGTCCTCTGTGCCCACATAGACTCTGTAATAGCCGCTCAAAGCAGCTCGATTAAAATACTCATTCAAATTGAATTCCATAGTATGATGACCTGCATATAGCATTTGGGAAAAAACCAGTACGTTATAATTCGTTTTCATCAGATTATTTAGCCCTGTAACTTCTGTAAGTATATCTTCCGAAATATTTGCCGGAGTAATCCAGATATTTACCAATCCGGCTTTATAGCGGTCAAAACTAATCCTTAAGATGGAATCGACAGGATTGGGGTAAATTCCCAGATTGGATATATTATTGCCTATTAGTTTTACGTTCGGTTTACCAATAGCGCCCAGTAAATTACCCTGTACGTCCGTCACGATTATACCTGTTACAATAGGCGAACTCAAACCGGATGGGGCTAAAATATCATCGGTTTTTTCGCCGCAGGATACAAGTAAGATTAACAATGAAGCAAACAAGATGGCCATTTTCATTTTTGTCACTAAAATTAATGATTACTATGTGTTAAAAAAAGTAAATTTACCAATTGTCCGGCTAAATAACAAGAACTGAATAATAACTTAGATAAGTCGGAGAATTTTGTTATATTTTAATTTTGAGTAATAGATTATTTTTATTAAGGTAATTTTATTTTAATTTGAAATCCAAAATGAATTAATAAAATTTTGGTATATATAGATTTATTATTGTTTACCATGCACAGTATTATTCATAAAATTCAACCGAAATATGGAAGATTTTAAAAAAAGGATTAATGAACTTTCCAAAAAACTTGACATTTTATCAATTAAAAATGAATTCATTTTTAAAAGTATTTTAGAGATAAAACAACAAATTCAAATCCTAAAGGATAACCAGGAAAACACACATACTAATAACATAGATAAAGCATTTGAACCAGATTTTACAGTAATAGAAAATCCTGAAAATGATTTCATAAAACAAAGCAATAATATTAACCAATCAGAAGAGAATTTGGCAACACAGAGCTATCATTCCGGAAAAACTAAGGAGCCAAAAGTAAGGAAAAGCATTGAAAAATTTATTGGTGAGAATCTCATAGTAATTGCAGGGGTAATCATTACTGTCATCGGTGTTGGAATTGGTGCAAAATACTCAATCGACCACAAGTTGGTTTCGCCTGTTGCAAGAATAGTAATTGGATATATTTTGGGATTAGGATTATTATTTTTTGCTTTAAAACTTAGGAAGAAATACGAGAATTTTAGTGCGGCATTAATAAGCGGCTCTGCCGCAATTATGTATTTTGTCACATATTCCGCTTATACTTTTTATGGGCTTTTATATCAGGAAACAGCATTTATACTGATGTTGATATTTACCATTTTCACAGTATATATAGCATTGAGTTACAACAAACAAATAATTGCACTTATTGGATTGGTAGGCGCTTATGCCGTACCATTTTTATTAAGTGAAGGTTCCGGAAAAGTGTTGATTTTATTCACATATATGACAATAATAAATATAGGGATATTAGTTATTGCCATAAAAAAATACTGGAAGTTGCTTTATTTTTCGTCATTCATTATCTCCTGGCTAATTTATTATATTTGGTTCAATTTCAAGTACCAAATGAGTATTCATTTTGAAATAGCTCTGGCATTTTTAGCAATTTTTTTTACTTTATTTTATATAATTATAATAATAAACAAGTTGCTTCAAAACAAAAAGTACGAATTTGAAGATATCGCCATTCTATTAGCTAATTCATTTATTTTTTATGGCTTGGGATATGCAATCCTGATTGGTTACAATCAAGAAATAAAATTAACAGGGCTTTTTACACTTCTTAATGGATTGATTCATATAATTGTAGCATTAATAATATTTCTAAGAAAAATTCAGGATAAGAATCTCCAGTATTTGTTAACTGGTTTGTTTGTTGTATTTATCACAATTTCTATACCGATAGAACTTGATGGCAATTGGGTTACTTTACTATGGGGAGGAGAATCATTGGTTCTATTCTGGATTGGCAGAATCAAAAAGATCTTTTTCTATGAGATTATCTCTTATATTATGATTAGCCTCGCTTTCTTTAGTTGTGTATATTATTGGCTTGATTACAATCATTTGTTTTATTCTGTGGATATATTAAAATATATACCATTTTACAATGAATATTTTCTTACATCTGTATTATTTACATTTTCAATAATTTTAATTTCATTATTTGATAACAAAAACAAATTGGAGTCTAATTCACTAACTATTAGGAAAATAAACAGGGTTGGTAAATTTATTATTTGGGGCGTCATTCTAATCGCTTCCTTTGTATCAGTTTACATCGAAATTGAAATGATTTGGGGTAAAATTTGGAAATTAGAATATTCTAATATAATAAATCTGACAGAATACAATTTCTTTCTACCAAATGACAATTTCCTTCTAATCAATTCCTTAAATGATTTATCATTGTTAATTTATACTCTTATCTTCGTTTTTTCGCTCTCAATCTTAAACCTGAAAAAAATAAAGAGTAAGTTACTGGGGAAATTTAATATCATTTTAAACTTTGTAATTACCCTAACCTTTCTTTTGCAGGGATTACCCGAATTATCTAACATAAGAGAATTATATATTGATCATAGTGTTCTGAATAACGATATTATACTATTATTTTATTCTGCTATTAGGTTACTATCCTATTTGATATTCGCACTGGCACTTTATTCTATATATAAATATAGCATTTGGGATGAATTAAAGCTTAAATTGAAAATTCCTTTTGAGATTTTTCTTCATACATCAATATTATGGTTAATAAGCTATGAATTAATTAACTGGATGGAAATTCTCACCTTTACACAATCAGATAAGTTGGGATTAAGCCGTAATATTCCTAGAATTACGTAATATGTACTTTGATTTTTTCGAGTAGCCCGGAAATTTTTGTAGGGAATTCTGATGTTACCCAGTTCCCATTGATTTTTAGTTTTTTGATATTTACTAATTCCAGTAGAAAATCCTTG
>JACRAL010000103.1 GCA_016213435.1 Bacteroidota bacterium | reverse complement strand
TTTTCACTTCAACTCAATTAACTCAATCTACAAAGTCAACTCTGAATCTCTCAAAGCAGGCACAAGGAGTTTACTATTTACAGATATCCACTTCTGAACAAACCATTACCAAGAAAATTGTTATTGAATAAGAAGTAAATACAAATAACTCTCCCTCGCAGGTAAAAGAGCGGGGGAGATTAATATTTTTTTTCATGAAAACATCTAAACTCGCCTTCATTGGATTATTTTTAATAGGTGGAAATTTATTTGCTCAGCCTATTAATTTTAGCACTACGTACTCTCCTGACGGATGTACTCCGCTTGTGGTTACAATCAATAACCAAACAACAGACCCAGGTGCTTATGAATATCACTGGCATTTTAATGACGGAACCCCTACAGTTACAAACATAAATCCAATTTCTTTCACTCATACATATACAAGTCCAGGAAATTATTCTGTTTGGCTTGAGGTATATAACAATATAGGAGGGTATATTGGTAATAGTTATGGGAATTCTGGAAATATACAGGTAAATGGTGCATCCATTTCTGCTCAGGATACGGCATGTCCGAATGATAATGTAAACTTTAGTGCTTCAGGACCAGCCGATTCATATAGTTGGAATTTTGGCGATCCATCATCTGGATCCAACAATACTTCCACGAATTCAAACCCTCAGCATGCATTTGCTTCAACAGGAACTTATACGGTTACACTTGTTCAAAATTCTTCTTCTTGCGGCACACAGACAGTTACAAAAAAAATAGTTGTAAATAATACTACTGTGCCTAACTCAGGATTTAGTTTTAATCCATCGCAATCAGTATGTCCTACACAGCCGGTAAATTTTAACGCATATAATGCGGCTCCGACTTACTCATGGAGTTTTGGCGATGGCACTACCTCTACTCAATCCACTCCAACCCACACCTACGCTACAACCGGTACCAAGACCGTTACACTTACTGTAACAAACGGATGCGGTAACAGTGCTACATCGAGCGATACCATAGGTATTTCTTCCAATATGGGTTTCCCAAGTGGAGTGGGTGCGTATAGTAATCCTGGTTCTGCATGTCCGGGACAGCAGGTAAATGAATATTTTTATAATAATGGATCAAACTATCCAAAATATGTGTGGAATTTTGGTGATGGCAGTTCGAAGGATTCCATTTCCGGAGCTAATGTATATCACACTTTCTCTGCAGCAAATAATTACACGGTTACTGTGAAGGTTACAAATTTTTGTGGGAAGGATAGTACTTTTTCAACTGTTACTCAGATCAAGAGTACTGCTCCTTTTCCCAACCAGCCATGGTTTTCTTTAAGCGCTAATTCTCCTGCATGCCCCAACAGCAGTGTGAACTTTAATGCACCGAGTGGATACCCTGCTTACCTGTGGGATTTTGGCGATGGAACTCCACCACAAACTTCGAATTCCAGTAATTACAATCACACTTATGGAAGCACTCTGACAACATATACTGCTTCTGTTAAGATTACTAGTTATTGCGGAAATGATACAACTATTTACCATGCTGTGCAGATAAATAACAATGTTCATTTTCAAAACTCCAATTTGAGTTTAAATCTTAATTCTCCCGCTTGCCCTAATTCAAATATGAATCTTTTTGTTAACGGAAATAACTATTCGTCTTATGTGTGGAATTTTGGCGATGGTACTCCTCAGCAAACCTCATCATACAATAGTATTAATCATGTGTATGTGGGCATAGGAACATACACAGCTTCTGTTAAGATTTCAAATACTTGCGGAAACGATACAACACTTTATGGAACGGTTCAGATAAGCAGTACTGTTGGATTCCCTAACCAGAGTTGGTTTCAGTTAAACGGTAGTCCCAATCCTGCATGCCCTGGTGGCAATGTGGGATTTGGTGCACCGTATGGGTATTCTACATATCAATGGAACTTTGGTGATGGTAGTCCGGTGCTGACAAATAATTACAGTAGTCAACAACATGTATACAACACTGCTGCTACATATACTGTATCTGTAAAGATCACAAATGCCTGCAACAAGGATACCACCCTTTACATGGTGCAAAACATTATAAATAATTCAGGATTTCAGAATCTTAGTTTTAATGCCTATCCATCCACTGCCTGTCCTAACGAATCAGTTTCTTTAAATGCTACCTGGGGTTATGCAAGATATGTATGGAACTACGGGGATGGAAGTTCCAAGGATACAACCTATAATGAAAAAGCTAACCACAGCTATACAGCAGCAACCACATATACTATTTCTGTTACTATTCGAAATCATTGTGGACAGGATACTACAATTTATCAAACGGTTACCATCAGCAATACTGCTCAGATTCCCGGAGGTATGAATATATATGTATATTCTTCTCCTGCATGTCCCGGATCAAATGTTTCGTTTGATGTTCAGAATGGATTTCCATATTACACATGGAATTTTGGCGATGGCATGATTGATTCTACTTCTAATTCTAATTATAAAAATCATAAATATGCTACTGCAGGAACTTATACTGTATCTGTTAAAATAAAGAACTATTGCGGCTATAGCAGTACTATTTACTCAACAGTTGTCATTGATAACAGTGTGAAATTTGAAAACAGTAATTTATCATTGAATCTCAACCCAAATCCTGTGTGCCCCGGAGGAGGAGTAAGTATGTATGTGCAAAGTAATGGTAATGGTAATAGTTATGCTTCTTATGTTTGGAATTATGGAGATGGCAGCCCGAAAGATTCTGTTAATTACTCAGGTATAAATCACACCTATGTTACGGCTGGAACGTATACGGTTTCTGTCAAGATTAGTAATTATTGTGGCGCGGATACAACTATTTCAGGTGTAGTGCAGGTCAATACAAATGTTGGATTCACTTCTCAGTTAAATTTATATTTTCCGCCTTCTTCTTGTCCTAATGATGTAGTGTACTTTAATGCCTCAAGCGGATATGCATCGTATGATTGGAATTTTGGTGATGGCAGCACGGCTTCCGGTTCTTATTACGCTAATCACACCTATACAGCTACCGGAACTTATACTTTTTCTGTAAAGATCACAAATCAATGTGGAATAGACACTACTATTTCTAATACAGAAGTCATAGATAATAATGGAAGTTTTCCGGAATGGATGAGTGTTTCTACTAATCCTAGCACTGCATGTCCTAATGGTCTTATTCGGTTTCGAATGAATCCTCAAGGATTTGCTTCTTACTTTTGGAGTTTTGGAGATGGAGATACTGTCACTACTCATGCAGAACAGGTTCAACATTCGTACACATCAACAGGAGTTTATAATATGTCATGCAAAGTGTCGAATGGTTGTGGTAAATCCAAAACAATTTATCAAACCGTTCACATATCTGGCAATGCGCCCGTTTCGCCTGTATCTATTATGGAGATTAATAATCCTGCCTGTGCAAATGATGAATTGATGTTTATGGTTAATGGCGGTCAAAGCACTTATACTTATGCATGGGATTTTGGAGATGGAGATCTAGATACAACAATAGGGGGAGGTGAAAGCCATACCTATACTGCAAATGGAACATACGTTGTTACCTTATCTGCAACGAATGGATGCGGCAACAATACATCAGCCACAATGAACGTAGACATTACCAGCAATGCTTACCCTGTTTTGAATTTACCGGGTGGAGGCAGTAAAGATGGAGGTCGTTTATGGGGTGTTCCTGGAAATAATGGTGGTGATGCAGGATGTGCGGGTGACGTCATTACATACTATTTTATGGGCTACAATTCTAATAACCTTTGGGATTTTGGAGATGGAAATACGGGAGTTGCTACTCAGCAAATGCTCGTAGCCGGTGGTGATGGAGGAACATTTCCGGTTACAATTATCAAGCATGCTTATGCTACAACAGGAACTAAGAAAATAAAACTCACTCTTAC
The DNA here is from genome assembly GCA_016213435.1 of Bacteroidota bacterium. Lineage (GTDB taxonomy): Bacteria > Bacteroidota > Bacteroidia > Palsa-948 > Palsa-948 > Palsa-948. The sequence continues at coordinate 1,570 of JACRAL010000103.1, read as the reverse complement.
TAATCACTGCGGTAACAGCACGACAGATAGCACAACAATTAAAATTGGAGGAGGTCTGCTGGTTAAAGGTTCCTTAAATATTTCTCCTCCACCATATACCACTTGCTCGTCTATAGACTTTATTGCTTTTGGCGGTGCAAATTATCAGTTTGATTTTGGCGATGGAAATACATTGAGTACTTCATCCCCATCTGCTTCTCATACTTATGCAGCGCAGGGAAATTATGTAATAAGCGTACTGGTTACAAACGGATGCGGAAACAGTGCGAGCTATTCACTTTTGGCAAGTGTTAGTGGCGTTGGAGGTCCTTCTGTAGATATTTTATCTTCTTCCAATCCTTCTTGCCTTGGTAATGACGGACAAGCAACTGTTGAAGTAACAACCGGGCAAGTTCCCTTTTCTTATTTATGGGATAATGGACAAACCACATCAACAGCAACCGGCTTGTCTGCAGGAACTTACGTTGTTACAGTTACTGATAACATGGGATGTCCAAGTTCTGTTCCTGTTACTTTGAGTGATCCTGCACCTATTGTTCTTTCTGCTTCTTCAACACAATCGGGTTGTGGTTTATCGACTGGAACGGCAACAATTGGTGTCACAAGCGGTGGTACTTCTCCTTATTATTACTCTTGGTCGAACGGAAGTACATCTTCTACTGCAACCGGACTTTCTTACGGATCTTATCCTGTTACAGTAACAGATGCGAATGGATGTACTGCTTCCCAAAATATCAGCGTCAGCGAATTAAACACTGCAAGCGTTTCTGTTAATTCAATCACTGATATTTCATGTAATGGAGGTTCTACTGGTGTTATTGATATTAATGTTACAGGAGGAAGTCCTCCTTTTGCATATGCATGGTCAAATGGTGCAACAACACAGGATATAAGCAATCTTTCTGCAGGAACTTATTCTGTATTAGTCAGTGATGCTGGAAGTTGTGTTGCAACTTACATTGCTACTGTCAGTCAGTCAGCTGCAATTGTAGCTTCAACCAGTGTGGTTACTTCTCCTACTTGCGGAAACTTTGACGGAAAAGCGTCTGTAAGTGTAACAGGTGGAAGTGCTCCATACACTTACTCTTGGAGTAATTCCGGCAGTCAAACCACACAAACAGCAACAGGTCTTGGTGCAGGAACCCGCACGGTAACTGTTACCGATGTGAACGGTTGTTCAAGCAAAGGAATCAGCTCACTGAGTAATTCCAATTCTCCTGTGATTTCTGCCACTGTATCTAACGTAACATGTAATGGAACAGGAGATGGATCTATTGCCCTGAATATAACAGGAGGCACATCTCCTTATTTGTTTACTTGGTCAACAAATGTTGGTGTGTCGCAAATAAACAACGATAATGTGAATACCCTGTCTTCTGGAAGTTATATTATTACTATTCAGGATGCTGCCAATTGTTTCAGCTTTAACAGTTACAGCATCACCCAACCATCTGTATTGACAGCCTCTATAACCAATACGGGCGCCACCTGTGGTAACAGCGATGGAACTGCAACAGCCCTTCCATCGGGAGGAAATACTCCATACAGTTATGCATGGTCTACAGGTTTA
>JACRAL010000102.1 GCA_016213435.1 Bacteroidota bacterium | reverse complement strand
TGAGCCGTCAACCGAGATACATTATGACTGCCATACCTTGGGGTATTACTCATTCCGCAAACTTACAAAATTGTGTAGCAACTGAAAGTCTTGCGCTGAAAGCGCATAGTTTCAACTAACGAACTGTAACAATGAAAAAAAGAATCTTAATTCCTGTTGCTTCTTTTTCATTACTATCAGGATTATTGCTTCTCTTTTTTAATCCTTCCATTCCAGTCATTATATCTTCTCTTGAATATATTTTTCACAAATCTTTAAGCTTCTCATTCTGGGAAATCGGCTTTGAACGAATGGGGGTGGAATTAATACTCCTCTCCGTTAATATTTTTCTTGCAATAAAGTTTTACGAGAAAAATCCAAAACGATTTATTCTTTTTTCTTGTTTTTTATGGATGCTTTTGTTTATTCTCTATGTAATAAAAAACACAGTCAATATTCCCATTTCAGATGATTACGGATATTTTCTTCAATTCTTAATTGACTACTCTTCCTCTCATAATCATAAAATGATCTTCCGGCAGGAAGCGGAAAGCCGTATGGTTTTAATTCATTTACTTAGCATACTGCTTGTCCATCTCAACATATTCAATTTTAAAATTTTTGCATTTATTTCTACTGCCTGTTTAATTGGGATCACCCTGCTTTTGTATCGTTCTATTCTATTGAAACAAAAAGAATTTTTATTCTTTATTATTGCGATCCTCTTGTTTCAATTTCAATACTACAATTCAATACTGCTTCCAAGTGATGCATTATACAGCACCTGCACCATCTTTTATGTTTTCTGTTCCTTATATTTTCTAAATAAACGTTCTTTATGGATGTTTGCTTTATCGTTATTTTTTATTCTGCTGTCTGCACTCAATTGCGGCAGCGGTTTTTCCGGATTCATTGCGGGGACATTCTTACTACTCGCAGAGAAAAGATGGAAGCATTTATTCGTTTGGATACTGTTTGCCGCATCTATTTCAGCCGCTTTCTTTACAAATTACGCATTCATTCATGAAAATATTTTTTCATCGGAAACCATCCTCGTTTTTTTAAATAGGAGCTTCAAATGCGCGCTCTTAAGTTTTGCATTTCTTGGAGGCCCTCTTCAATTTCCCCATCAGATCGTATTGCCCATCATAACAGGCGCCATCATATGGATATTCTTTATCATCCTGACAATAAAAAAATACTACAAAATAAATCCGATTATTTATTTCATGCTTCTGTTTCTGATTATCTGCTCTTGCTTGCCTTCTCTCTTACGTCCGGATTATGAGATCAAATATGCCATCAGCATTCGTTACGGTGTTTATGCAATCATCGCCATGGGTTGTTGTATTATTGCATTTATTGAAACGTCTCCAGAAAAGAACAAAGCTTCTTTAATGAAATATCTTCTTATCGCCACATTCTTATTCCATCTTTCAACCAATCTGTTTTTTTATCCGGAAGTTGTGATTCGCAAGCAAAAGCTGATAGCATTCATTGAACAAATAAAAAAGAACGAACCTTTGCAAGTGCCGCCTATTACGCCATGCACAGCCGAAGAAGCAGCAGCAACCATTAAAGAAGCTGTTTCAAAAAATATTTACAAAATTCCGGATGAATAAAAATAATATTCATAACGTATTATTATCATTGTCGGCTTTTCTTTTTCTGATTCTTTATACTATTCTGAGCGTTGGGAATCGTTTCCATACTGATGATTACACTCTTCTGGCATTTACGAAAGAAGTGGGGGTTTTAGAAGCTGTAATAGAAAGATATAATGATTTTTGTGCACGTTGGTCAGCGGATACATTTGCATTCTCACTGATTGGCTTATACCGGTTTAAAATCTTCCTTCCATTATTTCACATAGTTACATTATTTTCATTAATACTTTCATTCTTTCTGCTGATTAAAAAGACCTTGTCATTTCTATCAATCGAAAAAATCCATTTCCCTGCATTATTTCTTTACACCTTACTTTTCACTACTTCTTTTTATTTCGCCTCATACAATACTGCAGAAACTTGGTTCTGGTATGTATCGGCATGTACCTATCTATGGAGCATTATTGCGGGTAATTTTTTATTCCGGATCTTACTTTCAGATAAATTCTCTCCGATTCATATTCTACTCATCCTCCTCCTAACAGCTTACATGGCAGGTGCGGCAGAGTCCTTTACGTTGATATACATTCTCTTTCTGTTTTTTATTATTTTCTTGAAAAGAAAAAACATATTTTCTCTTTTCACAAGCAAGATTCGCGACAAGTCAGTTGTTGTCGCTCTGATCTTTCTTCTGTTGTTCTATCTCATTACCATTGTTGCACCCGGCACATGGAATAGGAAGGATTTTCTTACTCCGGCCACGTTTATCGAACATGCTATTATGGTAATGAAAGTATACGGGAAGATCATTCTTTTTCAAACTCCCAAACTGATTCCCTACCTGATACTTTTCGGATTGCCATGGATGCTGCTTGGACAGAAAATATCATCAGCAGAAAAGATTGAAGCAAAAAAAACACTTCTACCATTCACCAAAAGTATTTTTATAATAGGCGCGTTAATACTAGTTTTGATTCTGCCTGCATCATGGGTATTGTACGACCTCCCTCCTGCCCGCGCGCTGTCACAGGTTTCATTGTTTCTTGCGATTTATTTCTCATTTATATTCTTCTACATCGGGTACAAGATTAATATTGCAAAGAAACTTTCTCTTGTAATTTGCTTGCTCGGACTGGCACTCTCTGTTTTGGCTCTCTCCTTTCATAATATCAACCAATATACAATCACAAGTAAATTCTCAAAAGCATTTGACAACCGAATAGAATATCTCCTCAAAGAAAATACTTCCGGTAGAAATACCACCATGTTCCTTGAACCTCTTCCTCCTTCGGGAATGATTTATAACGATGAGTTATCTTCGGATACTCTTGCCAATACTTATTTTGAAAAAACGTACGGATTAAAATTTCACCTAGCGCTCAGGAAATGATCACTGCTTGTTTCCTAAGGTTCGTGGTGCGTGTAGCCCATCGTAAAACTGGTAGATGTAAACGGTAAGGTTAATAATGTTCTCGTCCTTGTCAAACGTAAATTTAGATTTCATGTTTCCTTTTTTATCGTAGCGCATCTGGTAAATTCTGTACAGCTGATTATTGGAAACATAGTGGCGCATTTCAATGTTATTTTCTTTCTCGTCATATTTATAAACCCAGCGCTGATACACATTTCCGTAGGGATCGTATTCCTTTTTTTCTGTTACATTTTGTTTTGCATCGTAAGTGAATTCCCATTTGGCAGCAGCACTCCCGCTGATGTCATAGTATTGTTCCTCTGCTATGTTTTGCTGGGCATCAAATACAAAGATCCATTTTTCGTCTTTCGATTTTTTATACTCCGACTTCTTCTGAATTTTCCTCCCGTCATCAACAGGCGTATAATTCCATTTTTCATAAACAACCTCATCGCCCTCTCCTCCCACTTTTTTAATTTCATTTCCGTTATCGTCAAGAACATATTGGCAGGAATAGCTTGGATTTCCTTTCGTATCGTAATAAATTTCTTCTGTTCTGTTACCGCTTCTGTCAAACCGTTCGAAGGATGTTTTCTTTCCTTTTTTCTCCTGCTTGCCTTTCGGATATACAAAGGTCCAGCCATACACCATCCACACTTTATTGCCTTTGAACACGTTCAGCTTCTGAAGTTTGGAAAAATCCTCGTTATATATCTGCGCGGATGAAAAAGGAGAAAGCGGCAGCAATAAAGAAAATATAAGAAGTGTAATTGAAACTGCTTTCATCTTGCTTAAAAATATTTCTAAAGATAGTTCAGTACAAGATTTTTGTAATACTTTAGCAGGGAATGTTTCAACAGGGAGTTGTTAATGCCACACCCCTCTCCAACTCTCCCCACAAGGGAGAGGGTTATCCTTTGGGGATGTCCCTATAACGATCGGGATAGGTGGGGTACTAAACCATATTTATGTTACTAAAATTAGATCCTTTACACCCCGAAGAAAGCAAGATCAGATACATTGCCGAGTGTTTGAATGACGATGGCGTGGTCATCTATCCTACCGATACGGTTTACGGTCTCGGCTGCCACATTCACAAACCCAAAGCGATTGAAAAAGTGTGCCGCATAAAGGGAATTAAAGTGGAGAAGGCAAACTTCTCCTTTTTATTTTACGATCTGAGCCATTTGGCGGATTTCACAAAACCCGTGGATACTTCTATTTACAAGATCATGCGCAAGGCGCTGCCCGGACCATTTACTTTCATCCTTCATGCGAGCAGCGAGATACCAAAGATATTCAGGAGCAGAAAAAAGACCATTGGCATACGTGTGCCCGACAATAACATGTGCCGAGAAATTATTAAAGAAGTAGGCAGCCCGCTCATGAATACTTCGCTGCACAACGAAGAAGATGAAATAACCGAATACCTCAACGACCCTGAACAGATACACGCCAAATACCACAAGCTGGTTGACATTGTAATTGATGGCGGTTTTGGAAACCTCACCGCTTCTACTGTGGTGGATTGCTCAAGCGGACATGTAAATATTATCAGGCAGGGATTGGGGATTATTGAGGGGTATTGAAAGATGGAAGATGTGTGATGGCAAATGGATATCTGCCTGTTTTGTATTTTTATTCGGACAATATGCAAATTAGCGGTAATTAAAATGAAACATCTACTAACCATAATAATCTCAATACCTTTTCTTTCTTTTGGACAGACAAAAAACTACAAAGATGAAAGAGGTTGGAGACAGGGTATTCATGATGGATTTTCAGGCAGTTCTTTATTTGAAAGATCATACAAGAATGACACTTTAAACGGTTATTTCAGAGAATATAATAAGGAAGGAATAACATGGACTACCGGGTATTTTAAAAACGGAAAGCATGACAGCCTATGGCTTGAGTTTTATCCAAACGGAACAATTAAAAGTCGCAAGTTCTATAAAGACGGACTAATGAATGGAGAATTAATATCCTATTTTGAAAATGGACAAACAAGTTATAGAGGGACTTTCAAAAACGATACAATCGAGGGAGAAACAATATCATTTTATTTGAGCGGAGCTCCTCGCGCAAAAGGCAACAGAACAAATGGTGAATGGATAGAATACTATGACAATGGAAACATTAAATTAAAACAAACATTTGTAAATGCGAAATTGCTTGGTGAAACAAAGGGTTATTCAGAAAATGGTAATATACTTCTCCCTCGGTTTATAGCACAATCAATTGTCGTCAATGATACATCCATTTTAAACAATTCAGATTTAAAACTGTATCTTCTTTTAGATACCAGAAATTCCAAAAAAGACTTACTAAAATTGGGAGAGTATTTATTTTACGGAATACAAGTATGCGATAATGGAAATCTAACAATACATGTCGGTTTATTCCATTTTGTAATTTATCCGACTGGACTTGAAGTTCATGAAACTTCAGACACGATTTGCAAAAAAAAGATTATTGCACATGAATTCTCAACTAACCGAAATGTCAAGAAACTCAAAAACGGAGAATATGACATCAGCTACGTACTAGAAAAGAAATATTTTACAACACAAGTGGGAAAAGTTGAGATTGAACGAAAACAAATGAGTTGTGATGATACAGGATATAATCCAATTAGAATTACCAATAATAATAAATCAATTTACTTTAAAGACATTGGGAATATTATCTTCTTTGAGTATGACAGTGACAAAGACGGGGAAAAAGAATTATATATTCTGAATTATTTTAGTTGTACTGGGCATTTAGAAATATATAAAATTGAGTAAAGAAAAAAACCGTTGGTCGGGATAATCTCGATCACTAAATCCGTGGATTTGAAATCCCAACTTTGATGTTCGGAACCCTGCTTGGGATTTCTCAAGTGCCATTCCGGATGTTCGGAACCATGCTTGGAAACGCTCAAGTGCCATTCCGGATGTCCGGAACCCTGCTTGGGAAACCTCAAGTGCCATTGAGGAAGTTCGGAACCCTGCTTGGGAAATCCCAAGTGCCATTTCGGATGTTCGGAACCCTACTTGGGAAACCTCAAGTGCCATTGCGGAAGTCCGGAACCCTGCTTGGGAAACCTCAAGTGCCATTCCGGATGTTCGGAACCATGCTTGGTATCTCCCAAGTGCCATTGCGGAAGTCCGGAACCCTGCTTGGGAAACCTCAAGTGCCATTCCGGATGTTCGGAACCCTGCTTGGGATTTCTCAAGTGCCATTTCGGAAGTCCGCAAGCCTGCTTGGGAAATCTTAAGACCAAGCATACAGATCACTTTTCACAATGTCAATATTCCGATCGGGATAAATGATATTAAGAATCCCAATGTGAATATTCCGATTGGGATAAATGATATGCAGAGTCCCAATGCCAGTATTCCGATTGGGATAAAACATATGTGGAGTCCCAATGTGAATATTCCGATTGGGATAAAACATATGTGGAGTCCCAATGTCAATATTCCGATTGGGATAAAACATATGTGGAGTCCCAATGTGAATATTCCGATTGGGATAAATGATATGCAGAGTCCCAATGCCAGTATTCCGATTGGGATAAATGATATGCAGAATCTCAGAAGGAATCCATTCTGACAAATACAAACCAATGCCCCGTTGGTCGGGATTGACCCCGAAGGGATGCCTTCGGCATAATCTCGATCACTAAATCAGTGGTTCCGATAACTATCGGGGTGAAATCCCAACTTCGATTCGCTGAACTAGTTTTGAAATACACCCGTACCAGAATTGAAAACCCCCTAAAGGGAAACATTTATTAAATTTGACTGCAAGTACTTCAATGAATCCCGAAACAACATACTACCTCTTCCTCCTGCTCTTATTTTCAGTGGCTTTCTTTTACTCATCAGTAGGGCACGGGGGAGCAAGCGGCTACCTTGCCCTCATGGCACTCTTCGGCATGGCGCCTGCAGTGATGAAGTCCTCTGCACTCATCATGAACATCTGCGTATCATTGATTTCATTCATTCATTATTACAGGGGCGGGCATTTCACATGGAAATTATTTTTACCCTTTGCCATCGCTTCTGTTCCGGCTTCTTTTCTGGGCGCGCTGGTTACAGTGGATGCCGCTTTATATAAAAAGATTTTGGGCGCATTATTGCTTTTTCCCATCCTGCGTTTGCTGGGTGTCTTCGGGAAAGAAAACGATGAAATAAAAAGTTTGAATCTTATTGTTGCACTCATCTTGGGAGCTTCCATCGGATTTCTTTCAGGCATGATAGGCATTGGAGGGGGAATAATTCTGAGTCCGATAATTTTATTGTTTCACTGGGCAAAAATGAAAGAGACCGCTGCCATTTCTGCACTCTTCATCTTTGTGAACTCAGTTTCGGGTTTGGCCGGATTAATTTCCAAAGGACTGATCATTGACACTTCAGTTTATTTGTGGATAGGGATTACACTTGCCGGAGGATTTACAGGAGCATATTTAGGAAGCAGAAAAATACAAAGTCCGGTATTGAAAAAGATACTTGCATTCACGCTGCTGCTGGCAAGCATCAAGCTTTTGTTTACAGGAACAAAGTAATATTTAAATTCATAAATACATTTTACCACAAAGAACACGAAGGACACACACAAAGCGCGCAAAGAAGAATACGCTTTGTGACCTTTGCAAAAACTTTGTGCTCTTTATGGTTAAAAAGTAATGCAACAAGTTACTAAATGAAAAAAGCAAACATAACAGGAGTGATTCTCGCAGGCGGAAAGAACAGCCGCATGGGTTCTGAGAAAGGGCTACTGGAAGTGGAAGGAAAAAGAATAATTGAACACATCATTGATGAACTGAAACAAGTAGTGGACGAGATTATTGTCATTTCAAACAATACCAGTTACAACTACCTCAACTATAAAGTTTACAGCGACACCATTAAAGATTGCGGACCGATGGGAGGAATACACGCTGCTTTAGCTCACAGCACTACAGAAAAAAACCTCATCATCAGTTGCGATATGCCTTTCATTTCAAAAAAAGTCCTCACGAAAATTATCAGCAGTTCAGCAGGTTGCGAAGTAGCAATTCCGGAACATGATGACTGGCTGGAACCGCTTTGTGCGGTTTATTCTAAAAGCTGTGCCGCAACATTCGAAAAACTCATTGCGAAAAAGAAATTCAAATTAACCGACTCATTCAAATACTTTATCGTCAAAAAAATTAATTTTACACAAAAGGAGCTATCAGGGGATGAATTCCTGAATGTAAATACACCGAAAGAATATCAAAATATAAAAACATGAGCATTCAGGTGAAACTTTTCGGATTACTGGTTGACATTGTCGGGAAGACAGAAATAGATATTACCAGCATTAACGATACTGATTCGCTCAAGAAAAAAATGCTGAATGATTTTCCTAAACTAAAAGGTCAAAGCTTTGTAATAGTAGTTTCAAAACAAATGGTAAAAGGAAATCAAACATTAAAACCAGGCGATGTGGCTGCGCTGCTGCCGCCATTTGCAGGAGGATAAATATATACGAATAGGGTGTAAGAAAAATTTGACATATTGAAATTTGGCTGTTAGCTCCCCTCCTTTCAAAGGAGGGGTTAGGGGTGGTTGACTTAATCCCCCTCCCCTTCGGGACTCCCCCTTTTTAAGGGGGAGAGCCAATACAAGAGTTTCAAATTTGTGGTACTGCCACTTATAAATAACATAATTGAATGTTTTTTTTAAATTAATTTCATGAGCGAACACAAAAAGAAAAAAGTATTTGTCATCGGAGCCATCACTCCTCAGTTTATTGCCGATTCCATTGCAAAGCACAGCAGCAAAACAAACATTGGCGCCCATGATGTTTTTCTCGGACAAGTGAGAGCGGATGAGATCAACAGGAAAATGGTTCAGGCAATTGATTATTCTGCCTACGAAGAAATGGCGGAAGATAAATTTCATGAGATAAGAGAAGCAGCATTCACAAAGTTCGATCTCACCTGCATGCATATTTATCACAGCATTGGAAAAGTAAAAGCAGGAGAAATTTGTCTTTTTGTTTTTGTTTCTTCCGCACACCGGAAAATGGCTTTCGATGCCTGCCGATGGATCGTGGAAGAAATAAAGTCCAATGTTCCTATCTTTGGAAAAGAAATTTTTGAGGACGACACACACACATGGAAAAAAAACAGCCCATCCTAAATGACCTTCGGTTGTCCAAAGGGAAGGACTTTCACGCGCCCTTAATACCTACTATATGATTGATATAACCCATAAGTCTTCTACGCTTCGACAAGCAATTGCAAAAGCAATAGTGAAAGTCAGCAAGAAAGAAACCATCGAAGCGGTGAAAAATAAAACCGTTCCCAAAGGCGATGTGCTGGAAACAGCACGCACGGCAGGATTATTCGCAGTGAAACGCACCAGCGATATGATTCCGGACTGTCATCCCATGCCGGTGGAGTTTACACAGATACGCTACGAAATACGCGAAACAGAAATTCAAATTGAGGTGGAAGTGCATACCATTTATAAAACAGGAGTAGAAGTGGAAGCCATGCATGGCGCATCGGTGGTGGCGCTCACCATTTACGATATGCTGAAGCCCATCGACAAAGGAATAGAAATATGCTCCATCAAATTGCAGGAGAAGAAAGGCGGAAAATCTGATTTCACGGATAAATTCAGAAAAGATCTGAAAGCGGCAGTCATTGTTTGTTCCGATAGTATTTCTGCAGGAAAGAAAGAAGACCGCGCAGGAAAATCTATTATAAAAAAATTAGAATCATGCAGCGTAAAAGTTTCGGATTACTCTGTGATCGCTGATGAAGTAAAAGATATTCAGGAAAAAGTAAAAAAACTCTACGCAGAAAAGAACGACCTCATCATCCTAACCGGAGGAACCGGTCTTTCTCCGCGCGACATCACTCCCGAAGCCATCCGTCCTCTGCTCGACCGTGAAGTTCCGGGAATTATGGAAGCCGCGAGAAATTACGGGCAAGACCGCACGCCTTTCTCCATGCTTTCGCGCGGAGTTGCGGGCATGAAAGGAAATTGTTTGATACTTGCTTTGCCGGGTTCAAGCAAAGGCGCAAAGGAAACTATGGATGCGCTGTTCCCTTATCTGCTTCATATCTTTAGGGTGGTGGAAGGTGCGAGGCATGATTGAAAGATGTTACCCCAACCCTAAAGGGGGCTATTGTACTTCTCCTCACCCTTTAGGGAAGGGGCGAATTCCCTCCTCATCCACCAATAGAAATCATCGCCCTGTTTTTTCTTTTTTCCAAATTTTCAAAGGAAGTAATCCCCCCAAGTTTTTCTTTTTTATTCCATACCGATTTCCGTATGAGCGGCACAATGTCCTCTCCCCTTCTCATAGCAGAAAGCAGATCGGTCTCGGAATCAGAGAATAAGCAGTTCTTTATCTTACCATCTGCAGTGAGGCGAAGACGGTTGCAGGTATCACAAAAAGGATTGGTAACGGAACTAATAATAGCGAAAGTCCCTTTGAATCCGGCAATGGAATAATTTTTTGACGTATCGTTTTTTCGGTCACTGATACGTGTAACCTTTTCACCAAACCGCTCACGCACTTTGGAAAGGATAGCATCCATCGAAACTACTTTACTGAAATCCCACTTATTGCCGTCAAAAGGCATGAACTCAATAAAACGCACGTGAATATTTTTGTCGCTGGTCCATTGAACAAAATTCACGATCTCATTCTCGTTCACCCCTTTTATCACCACCGCATTTACCTTTACATGATAATTTTCATCCAGCAATAAGTTGATGTTGGAGATCACCTTATCGAAATCGTTTCTGCGCGTGATGGAATTAAATTTTTCTTTATCGAGAGAATCTAAACTCACGTTTATGGATCTTATTCCGGATGTTTTAATGGTGTAAAAAAATTTATCTATCAGAATTCCGTTAGTGGTGATGGCGAGTTCTACCGGAAGTTTGGAAAGCTTTTCAAGGATTTGTTTTGCATCGCTTCTCACCAAAGGCTCTCCGCCTGTAATCCGTATCTTTTTAACCCCTAAACTCACAAATGTTTCAGCCATTCTGATCACTTCATCGGTATTCATAAATTCCGCTTTAGGGCGCAATGCGATCCCTTCTTCAGGCATGCAATAAAAGCAACGTAGATTACAACGCTCGGTAAGCGAGATGCGGAGATAATCATGCACCCTGCCGAATTGATCAACAATATTATTTTCTTCCAACTGCATTCACGTAAAGATACTTCCTTTTTAGTAAGTCACTTGACAGGAATTAGCTTTACGATAATTTTTTTGTATACATTTGAATCCCGTGAAATATATCTTTTCATATTCCGAACCGCAAAAACATTTAATCGATATTGAATTCATCGCGGAGAATATTAATGGCGATGAAACCACCATCCAACTTCCTGCATGGAGGCCCGGCAGATATGAACTCGGAAACTTTGCTAAGAATGTAAAACAATTCTTCCCACAGGATAAAAAAGGAAATCCCCTCACCTTTCATAAGGCAACAAAGGACTGTTGGAAAATAAATACAAAAAATGTTTCCACTCTGCATATCAAATACAACTACTACGCAGTTGAACTAAATGCCGGTTCCTCTTTTCTTGACGACAAACAACTGTATGTAAATCCGGTTAACTGCTGCGTTTACATTCCGGAACGAATGAATGAAGCATGCGAGGTTGAATTAAAGATTCCTAATAATTACATTGTAGCGACATCGCTTAAACCTGACACCCCGCCTATCCCGATCGCTATCGGGACCTCCCCACAAGAAAGTACTTTCATGCGCAAGACTCTTCCCTTTGGGGAACGATGGAGAGGAGTGGCATCTAATTACCACGAACTTGCAGATTCACCTTTCATAGCAAGTCCGACTATTCAACACAACTTGTTTGTAATGGATGGTGTCGAGTTTAATCTTTGGTTCCAAGGTGAATGCAAACCCAACTGGTCCAAGCTCATAAACGACTTTTTTATTTTCATCAATGAGCAATTTGTAACGATGAAAGGAGTAACACCCACCAATGAATATCATTTCCTTTTCCATATACTTCCCTATAGATTTTATCACGGGGTTGAACATTTATCCTCCACGGTGATTGCACTCGGACCTTCCTACGAAGTGATGCGCGGTGACAGTTTCCTTGAACTGTTAAGTATTAGCTCTCACGAATTGTTTCACGCATGGAATATAAAAGCGATTCGTCCGGCAGAAATGCATCCTTATGATTACACAAAAGAGAATTATTCCCGGCTTGGCTTTGTATGCGAAGGCGTAACTACGTATTACGGAGATTTTTTCCTGTACCGTTCCGGCATTTATTCCGACTTTGAAGTGAATAGGGCATTGTCCAAACATCTTCAGAATCATTTCGACAACTTTGGCAGGTACAACCTCAGTGTTGCAGATTCTTCTTTCGATTCCTGGCTGGATGGTTACACCGAAATTGTTCCACACCGCAAGACCTCCATTTACAGTGAAGGATGTCTGATCGCATTCATGACCGATCTGATGATCCGAAAATATTCAAATAATGAACGCTCGTTGGATGATGTGATGCTCCATCTTTATAACGAATTTGCAAAGAAAGAAAAAGGATATACTGAAGTTGATTATAAAACCACCGTTGAGCAGATGACAGGGCATTCTTTCGATGAATTTTTCCGTAACTATGTATACAAAGCAAATTCTTACGAAAATGCTTTAATAGAATGCATTGAGTATGTTGGCTTTCAATTACATACTTCTTTTTCAAAGAAGTACCATGAACGACATTATGGTATCAAAGTAAGTGAGACAACCCCTGCCACCAAAGTCATTGCAATTTACCCAAACTCTGTTGCCGAAAAAGCCGGCATACAATTGAACGATGAAATCATTTCCATCAACGGATATCAGATCAAAAATAATTTGACCGAATGGTCAAAATACTTGGGGCAACCTGCCTTCGCAAACGCTTCGGAAGACAAGTCTGAAGTAACATTGATTGTAAACAATACCGGAAAAACAAGAATTATCACTTTCACTCCTTCATCTGAAGACTATTACAAAACATACTTCATACAAAAGACCAGCACTCCCACAGAAGCACAGAAAAAGAATTTCAATGCATGGAGCAAAAGAAAATTTTAAACACTGTTAATACCAATTAACATTGCTTAAATTCCTGTTAATAAGTTTATTGCGCTTACGTTCTAAAAAAGTGAGTGCTTTGCATCTGTAACTTCTTCAATGCAAGTTTCTTTTCTTTCAATCCTGAAACAAAAAACACAAACATCAAATCTTCAATCACATGGACGCACAAAAAGTAGACATGTTCATCATGGCAAACGGAAAATTCTTCGAAGCTCATCAGGTAGCTATCATCAGAGATCGGCTGCTGCAACTAGATGATTTAAAATGGGCAACGATTCAAACCATGCAATTCAAAGATCCAACAACCAGCTTAATTGTCTCTTTGCTTGGAGGCAGTCTTGGCATTGACCGCTTCATAATTGGAGATACAGGTCTTGGCATTGGAAAACTAATCACCTGCGGTGGTTTAGGAATTTGGGCAATCATCGATTGGTTTATGATTATGGGAGCAACCAGAGAGAAAAACATGGCAAAGATTCAACAAATTCTTTAACGGTTTGAAATGGGCAGGAACAAGTTGTATTGGATAATATCATTCGCTTGTTTGGCCGGGTATATTTGGCTTTTTGTCAATGAAGTAAATCCTAATGCAATAGGCCATAACACAAACATGTGTATTGTAAAACATGTAACAGATATACCCTGCCCTTCCTGTGGCTCTACGCGATCTGCATTATGCTTTTTAAACGGAAATATTACTGACTCACTAAAATGGAATCCGCTGGGTTTAATTTTAGTTATACTTATGTTCCTTTGCCCTTTTCTAATGGCTTATGATTTATTGAAAAGAAAAAAAATCCTGTACGCGCTTTACAATCAAACAGAATTATTATTCAAACATAAATGGGTTGCCATACCTGCAGTACTGCTGATATTAAGCAATTGGATATGGAATATCTGTAAAGGACTATGATCAAAACAATGAACTTTGACTATTCTCCTGCTGAACACGAAGCAGAAAAAGCTTCCAATAGCTATTTAATGTCGCTCGTAGCTGTAATTGCCGGACTTCCATTGCCAATCATAAACCTTGCTGCAACATTGATCTTTTATCTAGGCAACAGAAAAGGAACTTATTTTGTGCGATGGCATTGCACTCAGGCGCTCCTCTCGCAGTTTTCATTATTAGCTATGAACAGCGTTGGCTTTTGGTGGACGATCGGAATAATTTTTCAAAACGCAACATTAGACTCCGGGTATATCTCTTATATGATTACCATATTTCTCTTCAACGCAACTGAATTTATCGCAACCATGTATACTGCAATCAAAACTAGAAAAGGAATTCATGTAGAATGGTGGATCTATGGAGGTTTAACTAATTTAATATGCAAACCCTGAAATGAAAAAAGTGCTGTTCCAGCTTTTACTAACAGTGGCATTATTCTTTTTGATTTGGTTTTCATTGAGCAGAATCAACTGGAAATTTATCTTATCTATCGAACAAGCAACTAAAACAACCGAAGAGAAATTAGGCGATCTGTTCTGGAAGGTATATAAGACATCTGAAACAGAAATCCGCAGAAAAAAAATCATCGCGCCTATTGATACGCTACTCTCTTTCATCTGCACCAAGAACCACATAGAACGAAATGGAATAAAGCTGCATATTATAATGAAAGACGAAATAAATGCATATACACTTCCCGACCGTCATCTTGTTGTATTTAGCGGCTTAATCAATGCTTGTGAAAACGAATCTGAACTCTGCGGCATTCTCGGGCATGAATTAGCTCACATGGAAAAAAATCATGTAATGAAAAAGCTCATTAAAGAGGTAGGATTGTCAGCATTAATCTCCTTCACCACAGGAAACAAAGCCGGATCTCAAGCAGCAAAAGAACTGGCAAAAACATTGTCCTCTACCGGATATGACAGAACTCTTGAAAGAGAAGCCGATCTTGCTTCTGTTGATTATTTGCTAAACGCAAATATTGATCCTGAACCTTTTGCAACTTTTCTTTTCAGAATCGCTAAAGAAACCGGCAACTTACCGAAACAATTATTTTGGTTAAGCACTCATCCCGATTCAGAAGAAAGAGCAGAAAAAATTATCGAAACAATCAAAAATAAAAAAATTACAAAAAAGAATATATTGTATCCGGAAACGTGGAAATCACTATCATTACTGCTTAACGAAGAAGAATAAAATATCACTTTATACATTAACCAAAAACAATTAATCAAAATGGAACAAACAACTACCCAAACAGAAAACACAGCACTTAATCGTCCGCAATTTTTAACCGTGTTATGTATTCTCACTTATATTGGAGTTGGAATAACTATCATCGGCAGTATTGTAGGATGGTGGAGCATAAGAGCAATGTCAGCTATGATGGATGCCAGTTCCAACACGATGGAAGAAATGCCAGGACTTGATATGAGTGCTATGCCAGATATGGAAAAAATGATGAACACTTTAAGATATTCAAATATTCTTTTATTTTCTGGAGTGATTGGCTCTCTAATCTGCCTAGTTGGTGCTTTACAAATGTGGAAACAGAAAAAAGCAGGTTTCTTTATTTATGTTATTGGGGAAGTTGCTCCTATTATCGTTTCGATAGTTTGTCTTGGCACCGCTACTATTAGCGGATGGAGTGCTATATCCCTTATTTTTCCTGTTGTCTTCTTAATTCTTTACGGACTTAACCTCAAGCACATGCATTAAATATTTGAATTCATTAAAGGAAAGCCCTGTAGCGATACGGGGCTTTTTTATTTGGGCGAGTTCAGATTTTCCTGAACAGCAAACTCGGAAGTGAAATGAAATTTAACATCAGGATATGATTCTTGGGCATTCTGAAGCATCCATGCGCTTTCTGCAAAATACACAGGACGGTTTTCCTTATCGTAAGCAATGTTACTTCCTTTAACACTGAAAAATTTATCTGCCTGCACTTTATTATCAGAAGTGAACCAACAGGCTTTGTAATAGTTCATCGGACGAAATTCGCAGGACGCACCGTATTCACCGGCTAAGCGGAATTGTATCACCTCAAATTGAAGTTCCCCCACCGTTCCGACAATTTTCCGGTTCCCCATCTGCTGAACAAACAACTGCGCCACTCCTTCGTCCGTAAGCTGACGAATTCCTTTTTCCAATTGTTTTGTTTTAAACGGATCTTTGTTCACCAACTCCTTAAATATCTCTGGCGAAAAACTTGGAATTCCTTTAAACTGCAACTTCTCACCCTCAGATAAGGTATCGCCAATTTTAAAATTTCCTGTATCGTACAATCCTATCACATCTCCGGGCCATGCTTCATCAAGAATACTTTTTTCATTCCCCATAAAACTGGTAGGACTTGAGAAGCGAAGTTTCTTATCGAGGCGCGTATGGTAATAAAATTTATTTCGCTCAAATCTACCGGAACATATTCGGCAAAACGCGATCCTGTCACGGTGATTGGGATCAAGATTAGCGTGTATCTTAAAAACAAAACCTGTGAATGCTTCTTCCTCCGGACTCACTTCACGCACATCCGCTTGCCTTGGAAGAGGGAATGGTGCAATCTTCACAAACGTATCGAGCAATTCTTTAACTCCGAAATTATTGATCGCGCTGCCAAAAAAAACAGGAGCTAGATACCCTTCGCGGTAAAGATTAATATCGAGCGGCTCAAAAACACCTTCTATCAGATCCGCATCTTCTCTTAGTTTATTTGCATAATCTTCACCTACATACTTTTCAAGTTGAGGATCTTTCAGATCATCAATAGCAATTACATTTTCCGAGATCTTTGATTTATCACCCGAAAACAACTGAAGTGTTTTATCATAGAGATTATACACTCCTTTAAATTCCGAACCAATGCCAATAGGCCAGCTCAGGGGACGCGTGTGTATACTCAACTCTTTATCTATTTCTTCCAGCAAATCGTAAGGATCACGTCCTTCACGATCAAGTTTATTGATGAAAACAATAACGGGAGTATGACGCATGCGGCAAACCTCCATTAACTTTCTTGTCTGCTCCTCTACTCCCTTCACACAGTCGATCACAAGAATTACGCTGTCAACCGCAGTTAGCGTGCGGTAAGTATCTTCCGCGAAATCTTTGTGGCCGGGAGTATCCAGAATATTTACTTTATATCCCGAATATTCAAACCCCATCACGGAAGTAGCTACAGAAATTCCGCGCTGCTTTTCTATCTCCATAAAATCGGAAGTAGCAGACTTTTTAATCTTGTTATGCTTCACAGCGCCTGCAGTCTGAATAGCTCCGCCAAACAAGAGTAGTTTTTCAGTAAGCGTAGTTTTCCCTGCATCGGGGTGACTGATGATCCCGAAGGTTCTTCGCTTCGCTATTTCTTCTTTCAGTGACATAGTTTTTCTATCATCAATCTATTTACAAACATTTTGCTAATGCCGGACCTAAGTAAATGCTCCAAAGTATTATTCCTGTTATCCCTCCCAAAAATCCGCTTATGATAAATGGCATTATTATTTTTCTCTGTAAAATCCCGAAGATTACATAGGATGATATTAAAACGCCAAGGAGAAAAATCACCCATTCAGTTCCATAAACCGACAAATTGAAATACCTTGCAAAGGCAGCATAATCACAAGCTATATAAGAACAGGACATTTCTGCCCCAACTCCATACACTAACGACACCAAACTATCTTTCATAATAAACAATGCCATAAAGACTCCTAGCCAATCTATTATTTCAAACTTCAATCTTCTTTTTTCTCTCCTAATAAACAATATAATTAAACCGATTAAAGTTATTAAAAGTGTAAATATTTTTCCGGATAGAGCAATGATTGCATGATCTTTTCTATCTTGATTTACAAATTCTTTCCATTGATCCGTATCTCTATAACCATTCTTCTCAAGATTCAATCCTCTTTTATATGAATTTAAAATAGAATCCGATGAAGACAGCATCTCTTCATTCTGGAAAAATAATTGCGCAAAATAGTATGAATAAGAACGAGAATGATAACCTAAAGACATAGCAGTAATATTCCTGACGCTTTCATGTAATACCATTTCTGTTAAAGACATGAAAACAAAGGCAAAAAATATGATTACCTTAAATTTCATTTTTATTCATAACAAAGAAATCTATTTCATCAACTCAGCTTGCCTATTACAACTCCCTTTTTCTTGTAGCAGAATCTCCGTTTCAGGACGCAGAACATTACTCATCAACGACCTCCTAACTCAACACCTTGATGAGGGCAAGAAACAAGATAAGAGTAAAAGACGAGACTATGCCTGCTGTTTAGATTCCTCAAGACGTGCAAGAAACTCCTTGACATCATTCTTAACATCTGCGGACAATCCTTTCTCATTGATCCACTCGTGGCGCTTATAGCCGGTGCGAAGGTTGAATACAATCAGTATGTAATCGCTCAATTTTTTTCCTGCGGTAAAAAAATCAGAATGATTAGCTTCGATGGCTTTTTCTTCTGTTACAAACTCGTCATAATTCATATACTGTGTGTTTTGCTGTTTTTATTTTATTTTTATTATTTATTTTAATCTTCAAAACATCTGCAAGATTGCTTCGCTTCGCTCGCAATGACGTTTACAAATGAATTACTTCTCCGTATGCCTGCGCAGCCGCTTCCATCACCGCTTCGCTCATGGTTGGATGCGGATGAACGCTCTTGAGTATCTCGTGCCCGGTAGTTTCTAATTTACGCGCCACCACAAGTTCTGCAATCATTTCGGTAACATTATATCCTATCATGTGCGCACCCAAAAGCTCTCCGTACTTGGCGTCAAAAATAAGTTTTACAAATCCATCCTTGTGTCCTGCCGCACTTGCTTTGCCCGATGCGGAATACGGAAACTTTCCTACTTTAATTTTAAAGCCTTTTTCCTTGGCTTGCTTTTCGGTATATCCAACCGATGCAATTTCAGGTGAAGTATAAGTGCATCCGGGAATATTGTTGTAATTGAGCGGTTCCGGATTATGTCCTGCAATTTTTTCAACACAAATAATTCCTTCAGCACTCGCCACATGCGCCAAGGCTTGTCCGGGCACGCAATCACCAATTGCATAGTAGCCGGGGATGTTTGTCTGGTAATATGGATTGACAAGAATTTTTCCTTTATCGGCAGCAATTCCTGCTTCTTCCAAGCCGATATTTTCCAAGTTGGTTTGAATTCCTACAGCAGAAAGAACCACATCGCACTCCACTATTTGCTCTCCTACTTTTGATTTTATTTTCACTTTACAGCCATCGCCTTTTGTGTCAACAGAAAGAACTTCGGATGAAGTCATCACTGTCATTCCCATTTTTTTGAACGAACGTTCCAGTTGTTTTGAAACTTCTTCGTCCTCTACAGGAACAACTGCAGGCAGAAATTCCACCAGCGTAACTTTGGTTCCCATGGTTGCATAGAAATAAGCAAACTCGCTTCCAATAGCTCCTGAACCCACCACTACCATAGACTTTGGAAGTTTTGGAAGCACCATTGCATCGCGGTAGCCTATTATCTTTCCTGCGGTGAAAGGCAAATTAGGAAGCTGACGCGAACGCGCTCCAACAGCTATAATGATATGCTTGGCTTCGTAAACAGTTTTTTTTTCGGCATCGTCCACCTCTACTTTCTTTCCGGGCTGAACTTTTCCAAATCCTTTTATCACATCAATTTTATTTTTCTTCAGCAGGAACTGAACGCCTTTGCTCATTCCCTCTGCCACATCGCGCGAACGCTTTACCACCACAGGAAAATCTGCTTCTCCTCCGCTTACTTTGATTCCATAATCAGCAGCGTGTTGCAGATATTCAAACACCTGTGCAGATTTCAAAAGCGCTTTAGTAGGAATACATCCCCAATTCAAACAGATTCCGCCAAGTTCGGCACGTTCAACAATAGCAACTTTTAAACCCAGCTGCGATGCGCGGATGGCGGCTACATAACCACCGGGACCGCTTCCTATTATTATTAAATCGTAAGACATTGTTTGTTATGTAAAATTAAAAAGGCGAATGTAGGCATTTGTTCCTTTTAGGATATAAAAAAATTCAGGTTTTACGCATTAAATTAACAGTCTATAGTTCATTGAAATATGCAGGATGTGTTTGTGTGTGGTTAATAGTTTTGTTGATTGGCAGAAAAATGCAAATCAACAACTACTTTAAAAGCATTGAAGATCCACGTATTG